>JAICRS010000104.1 GCA_025966335.1 Nocardioidaceae bacterium | reverse complement strand
GTCACGATCAACTCCGACGACCCGCCGATGTTCGGCACCACGCTCAACCGCGAGTACGAGATCGCCGCGGACCTGCTGGGGCTCGACGAGGCGGGCGTAGCCGCATTGGCCAAGAACGCCGTACGGGCGTCGTTCCTCGACGACGCCGGCAAGGCCCGCATCGAGCAGGAGATCGACGACTACCTGGGGAACCGGTCGGCCGACGCGCGATAGTCCTCTGCGAGCGCCCCTGAACTACTTCGGGTGAGCGCCCCCGGTAGGACTCGAACCTACGGCCCACAAATTAGAAGTCTGTCGCTCTATCCAGCTGAGCTACGGGGGCTCGACCGGTCACGGACGGTCACAACCGCACAGGTGTGCCGTTGCGACACATCAATCGCCGAAATCGGTGTCACAACAGTACAGATGTGCCGGTGTGGACCGGTCGAGTCCCGGTGCGCGACGTGCGGAGACGTTCGGTGGGAGGGAACTTTCGGCCCGTGCAAGCGCCGGGCGGCGGCGCAGCCTCGGGTACATGATAGGGAACCACCGTGACCCAGCCCAACTCTTGAGGTCGGTTGCGAGGAGTGCGCCGAGCTGCTTAACACCGAGGTCGTCGGGCGCGTCGCGGTCCACTCCCGGCTCGGCACTCGCATCTCCCTTCACGGTCGCCCTCGGCGAAGCCCTCGGTGGCCGCCCTGACGGCTAAGCCCGCCGACTCGGCGACGAGTCGAGCCGGCCCAGGCATTCCCACTCTGGCCCGGCTGAACAGCAGACACCAGTGGAGCACGGTCACTCGGCTGCCGTACCGTTGATCCCGGTGCGCCGGGAAGTCTGGTCGGCAACGACTGTCTCCGACCCCGAAGGACCGTTGCCATGTCTGATCGCCGGCCCAGCCGCATACTGGCCCGAGGCTCCTACAGCGAAGCCACCCGCATTGCGGAGATCCTGCGCAAGGAGACTGTCGGCGGTGCGCTGCTGCTGGTCGGCACCGTCGCGGCGCTGGTCTGGATCAACTCTCCGGCTGGTGACTCCTACGTAGCGCTGCGCGACTACACCATCGGGCCCGAGGCGCTGCACCTGAACCTGTCGCTGGGCACCTGGGCCGCCGATGGGCTGCTGGCGATCTTCTTCTTCGTCGTAGGGCTCGAACTCAAACGCGAGTTCGTTGCCGGAGACCTCCGGGATCCCGCCCGCGCAGCCCTGCCCATCCTGGCTGCGCTCGGCGGGGTGGTCGTGCCGGCCGCCATCTACGTCATCATCAACCTCGATACCGACGACGGCGCCCTGAACGGTTGGGCGATCCCGACCGCGACCGACATCGCTTTCGCGCTTGCCATCCTGGCCATCATCAGCACTCACCTGCCGACCGGTCTCCGGACCTTCCTGCTCACCCTTGCAGTGGTCGACGATCTGGTTGCGGTCACGATCATCGCGGTCTTCTACACCGATGACCTCAACCCGCTGCCGTTGGCCGGGGCGCTGATCCCGCTGGCCCTCTTCACCGTCGCCGTGCAGCGCCGCATCCGCTCCTGGTGGCTGCTCATCCCGCTGGCCGTGGCCACGTGGGTGCTGATGCACGAGTCCGGCGTCCACGCCACCATCGCCGGGATCCTGCTCGGGTTCGCCGTTCCGGTGATCCGGTCCCAAGCCGCGGGCGGTCCGCACGGCGGGCCAGGGCTCGCCGAGCACTTCGAGCACCGTGTACGGCCGATCTCCGCCGGTGTCGCCGTGCCGATCTTCGCGTTCTTCGCCGCCGGTGTGGAGATCGGCGGCCTGAGCGGGCTCACCGCGTCGCTCACCGACCCCATCGCGCTCGGCATCATCGCCGGCCTCGTCCTCGGCAAGCCCATCGGCATCCTCGGTACCGCCTGGCTCACCGCCCGGTTCACCCACGCAAGCCTCGACGATGAGCTGAGCTGGCTCGACGTGCTCGGCGTGTCCCTGCTCGGCGGGATCGGGTTCACCGTCTCCCTGCTCATCGGCGACTTGGCGTTCGAAGGCGGCAGCGCCGACGATCAGGTCAAGGTCGCCATCCTCACCGGCTCCCTGGCTGCGGCCCTGCTCGCCGCAATTCTGGTCAAGGCACGAGATCGCGCCTACGAGCGAATGGCAGCCGCCGAGCAGGTCGACACTGACGCCGACGGGATCCCGGACGTCTACGAGCGGTAATCCGGAGGGGACTTTCGGCCCGTGCAAGCTCCGGCTTGGTGGCGCATCCTCGTACGCAATGAGGAGGAACCACTATGACCCAGCCCATCTTCGAGCTCAGTCACGAGGAGTGTGTCGAGCTGCTGGACACCGAGGTCGTCGGCCGCGTGGCGGTACACACCCGGCTCGGCACCCGGATCGTTCCCGTCAACTACTCGGTCGTCGACGACACGATCGTGTGGCGCATCACGCCCAACAGCGAGCTGGCAACGCATGGCCCCGGCGTGGAAGGAGTCTTCGAGGTCGACCACGTCGACCACGACCTCCGTCAGGGTTGGAGCGTGATCGCCTACGGGGTCCTCGAGTTCGTGGACGATCTCCAGGAAGTCCTCAGCATCCGCGACGCCGACGACCCGGCGCCGTGGGCGGCCGGCTTGCGTCCGATGTACATGCGCCTGCCCTACAAGGAACTTACGGGCCGGCGGCTCGGGGACGCCGGACGGTCGGCCGGTGTGGTCCGGTCGGGTCGCGGCGCGCGACGTGGGGAGGCGTCCGCCGTACGACGGACCCTCCGCACGTGACTCAGGCGCGGAGCGCGCCCATCCACTCCTCGATCCCGCTCAGGTCACGGGGAAGGGCGTCGGACATGTTCCGCCAACCGTCCTCGGTGACCACGATGTCGTCCTCGATCCGGATGCCGATGCCGCGCAGCTCCTCGGGAACGAGCAGGTCGTCCTCCTGGAAGTAGAGACCGGGCTCGACGGTGAGCACCATGCC
Organism: Nocardioidaceae bacterium; assembly: GCA_025966335.1. Lineage (GTDB taxonomy): Bacteria > Actinomycetota > Actinomycetes > Propionibacteriales > Nocardioidaceae > Nocardioides_C. Next base: position 7,212 of record JAICRS010000104.1, on the reverse strand, counting down.
GGCCTCGAGGTCGCCGCGCGGGTAGATGTCGGTCGACGCCTGCGCACAGTCGTGCACGTCCATGCCGAGCATGTGGCTGGTGCCGTGCAGGGTCCACCGGGCGTAGACCTTGCTGTCGGGCGAGAGCGCCTCCTCCGCGGACACCGGCAGCAGGCCCATGTCCTCGAGGCCGTGTGCGAGCACGTTCATCGCGGCGTTGTGGGCGGACAGGAACGGAGCGCCCGGCTTCACCGCCTCGATCCCGGCCTGCTGCGCGTTCAGCACCAGCGTGTAGAGGTCGCGCTGCACGGAGGTGAACGCGCCGTCGACGGGGATCGTGCGGGTCACGTCGGCGGTGTAGAGCGACGAGGCCTCCACGCCCATGTCGAGCAGCAGCAGCTCGCCCGGGGTGACCGGGCCGGAGTTGTCGATCCAGTGCAGCGTGGTGGCGTGCTTGCCGCCACCGACGATCGAGTCGTAGCCGATGTCGTTGCCCATCGCGCGAGCCCGCCGGAAGAAGGTGCCCTCGATCCAGCGCTCGCCGTACTTCAGGACGTTGTCCCACTCGCGGACGCTGTCGGCGAAGCCGAGCGTGGTGATGTCGCAGGCCTCCTGGAGCTGCTCGAGCTCCCACGAGTCCTTGACCAGGCGCATCTCGGAGACCACCCGGGCGAACTCCTCGTCACGGCCTTGGTCGGCGGACACCTCGCGGTCCACGCCGGCGTCCACGCCGCGCAGGACCCGGGTCTTGCCCGAGGAGCGCAGCACGTCCGGGAGCTCGTCGATGTGCCGGCACGGGAGGCCGAGGGAGGTGGAGATCTCGTTGAGCGACGGTCGCCGGCCGGCCCACAGCTCGCCGTACTGGCGGTCGCGGAAGAACTCGTCGGTCTGGCGTGAGGAGCGCGGGCGGGCGTAGAGCGTCGACTCGCCGCCGTCGACGACCAGCACCGCGTCGGTGGTCTGGTTCCCGGTGAGGTAGGTGTGCGCCGTCTCGGGACGGAACCGGTAGTCGGTGTCGTTCGAGCGGACCTTGAACGTGCCGGCGGGTATCACCAGCCGTTCACCGGGGAACGTCTCGGCCAGTCGGCTGCGTCGCTTCGCCGCCCAGGGCGCGACCGGGTGCGGCGGCAGGTCCAGCTCGCGCTCGCCCCAGCCCTGGCGCATGAAGGCCGCGTAGGCCTCGGGCACGGCCGGATCGTGGCTCTCGGTGTTCGGTGGCGAGTCCGTGCCCTCGGGCGGGGTCGCCGCGTCGGCAGGCAGGGACGTGTCGGGGGTCTCGATGTCGTCACTCACACGGCCACTCTACGACCCTGCGACCACCCGACGCGAAGCGATAAGGGTGACCTCACGGCGGATAGGCTTCCGACCATGGACGGGGCAGGCGGCATCGACTACGGACGCTCGTCCGGCCCGAGCCCCGGCCGGCCCGGGACGCCGTCGTCACCGCCGCCGATGACGGCCGCGCGCCGTCGCCGTGAGAGCGCGGCGTTCACGATCTTCCTGTCCCTCGCCCTGCTGATCGGCGCGGTGGTGATGGCACTCGTGCTGATCGGTTCGGGTGCTCCGAACGCGCTCGCCATCGGCGTGGTGCTCGCCGCGTTGCCGGTGGGGCCGCTGATCGCGTCGTTCCTGTGGCTGGACCGCTACGAGCCCGAGCCCCTTGGTCTGCTCGGGTTCGCCTTCGGGTGGGGTGCGCTGGTGGCGACCGCTGCCGCGCTGTTGCTCCAGGGCATCGACCAGTTCGCGTTCGACAGCTCCGAGCTCGTGTCCTCGGCAGTGGTGGCTCCGGTGACCGAGGAGGCCGCGAAGGGGTTGTTCGTCGTACTGCTGCTGTTCGCCCGCCGGCACGAGCTCGACGGCATCCTCGACGGGATCGTCTACGCCGGCATGGTCGGAATCGGTTTCGCCTTCACCGAGAACATCCTCTACCTGGCCGCCGCCTATATGGGTGGTGAGGGGATCGGCCCGGGCGGGATCGAGGCGGCCACCGGCACCTTCGTGGTCCGGGGCATCTTCAGCCCGTTCGCGCACCCGTTCTTCACCGCGGCGATCGGCATCGGCGTCGGGTACGCCGTGATCACCCATCGACCCTTGTGGCGTTTCCTCGCGCCCCTGTTGGGTTACGGGGTCGCCGTGGTCGGACATGCCTTCTGGAACGGCTCCGCGCTGCTCGCCGGCGGTCAGCTGTTCGTGCTCACCTACGTGTTCGCGATGGTGCCGGCGTTCTTCGTGCTCGTCGGGTTCGCGGTGTGGGCCCGCAGCCGGGAGGGCCTGCTGCTCACGCGCGCCCTGACCGACTGCGCCGACCGCGGCTACCTCGGCCACGAGGAGGTGCCCTGGCTGGTCCGGCTGCCGGGGCGGCGGGCATCCCGCCGGTTCGCCCGGATGCACGGTGGTCCGACAGCCGCACGGATGATGGGTGACTACCAGCAGCAGGCCGTCGAGCTCGGTTTCCTGCACGCCCGTCTCCTGCGCGGGAACGCCCCGGCCGACTTCGCGCGACGCGGGCAGGCGATGGTGGACCACCTGCGCGCATTGCGTCCGTTTGTGGTGTTTCCGCAGCCGGCTGGTAGAAACATCGGCACACGACCGCGATGGGAGGCTGGACGGTGAACGCGGACGCGACCACGACCGACATGATCACGGCACTGGTCCGCCTCCGTGAGGCCCTGCAGGGCGCCGTCCTCCCGTTGGACCTGCCAGGTGCCGAGGCGCAGCGCGCCGCGCGGGCCGAGATGGTCGACCAGCTCGAGGACTACGTGTTGCCCCGGCTGATCCAGATCGACGCCCCGCTGCTCGCGGTGGTCGGCGGTTCCACGGGAGCGGGCAAGTCCACGCTGGTCAACTCGCTGGTCGGCACCAGGGTCACCGAGCCCGGCGTACTCCGTCCGACCACCCGGTCACCGGTGCTGGTGCACAACCCCGCCGACGCGGACTGGTTCGACCGGGACCGGATCCTCCCCGACCTGGCGCGGACGACCGGCGCGACCGGCGACCCCGGCGCCCTCCAGCTGGTGCCCTCGGTGCAGGTCCCGGTCGGGCTCGCCATCCTCGACGCTCCCGACATCGACTCGGTCGAGGAGCGCAACCGCACGCTCGCCGCCCAGCTGCTCGCCGCCGCGGACCTGTGGCTGTTCGTCACCTCGGCCGCGCGCTACGCCGACCAGGTCCCGTGGGACTTCCTGAAGGCAGCGGCCGACCGGAGCACGGCGGTGGCCGTGGTTCTCGACCGGACCCCGCCGGAGGCGGTGGAGGAGGTCAGCGGGCACCTGGCCAGGATGCTCAGCACCCGCGGCCTGCGCGACTCGCCGTTGTTCACCGTCGTCGAGGGCCCGGTCAACGACGACGGTCTGCTGCCGGCGGCGTCGGTCGCCGAGATCCGCAGCTGGCTGGACCTGCTCGCAGCGGACGCGGATGCGCGCACGGCGGTGGTGAAGCAGACCCTTGACGGCGCGATCCGCAGCCTGGCCCGGCGTACCCACGCCGTCGCGGACGCGACCGCCGAGCAGGCCGCCATGGCAGCCCGGCTTCGACTGGACGTGGAGAAGGCGTACGACGAGGCGATCGCCCGCGTCGACGAGGCATCGGCGGACGGGACCCTGTTGCGTGGCGAGGTGCTCGCCCGCTGGCAGGAGTTCGTCGGCACCGGCGAGCTGCTCCGCTCATTGGAGACGAAGGTCGGCTGGCTCCGGGACCGGATCGTCGGCATCATGCGCGGACGCCCGCAACAGGTCGAGAAGGTGACCGTCGCGGTCGAGTCCGGACTGGAGACCCTGATCCTCGAGCACGCCGAGAACGCCGCCGAGCGTGCCGAGGCCTCGTGGCGTTCGGTGGAGGCGGGCCAGCACCTCGTCGAGGACTCCGGGCGGGATCTGGGCCGGGCCTCCCGCGACTTCCGGGGGAAGGTCGAGCGCGCCGTACGCGACTGGCAGCACGACGTACTCGAGATGGTGCGCACCGAGGGAGCCGACAAGCGGTCCACCGCCCGGTTCCTGGCCTTCGGCGTGAACGGGCTGAGTGTCGCGCTGATGGTGGTCGTGTTCGCGCACACCGCAGGCGTCACCGGCGCCGAGGCCGGGATCGCCGGTGGCAGCGCGGTCGTCGGCCAGAAGCTGCTCGAGGCCGTCTTCGGTGACCAGGCGGTCCGCCGGCTCGCCGAGAACGCACGGCGCGACCTGCGCGTCCGGGTCGAGGGGCTGCTCGACTCCGAACGCGGCCGCTTCCTCGAGGTGCTCGACGCGCTGGCCATCCAGTCCGACGTCGCTGACCACCTGCGTGCGGTGGCGCGCCGGGTCGACGACCTCCGGTTCGCCGGGCACCCGGTGGAGGGCCAGGCATGACGGCCCTGCTCGACGGCGCCAAGAAGCTGGTCGGTCTCGGGTCCTCCGACGTCGCGGTGAAGGTCGACGGTCTCCAGCAGGCCGTGGAGTCGGCCCGCGGCCGGCTCGACGACGCATTGATCGACGACGCGGCCGGTGTCGTGGAGCGTGCCGGCGCCCGGCTGCGCCTGTCCGCGGACCACACCGTGGTCGCGCTGGCCGGCGCGACCGGGTCGGGCAAGTCCTCGACGTTCAACGCGCTGACCGGGCTGGACCTGGCCGCGGTCGGGGTACGCCGCCCCACCACGTCGTGGACCACCGCGTGTGCCTGGGGAGCCGACGGCGCCGGCGAGCTGATGGACTGGCTCGGAGTGCCCAAGCGGCACCAGGTCTCTCGTGACAGCATGCTGGACTCGTCGCGAGGGGACAGTGACCTCCAGGGGCTGGTGCTGCTGGACCTCCCGGACCACGACTCCACCGAGGTCGCCCACCACGTCGAGGTGGACCGGCTGGTCAAGCTCACCGACATGCTCGTCTGGGTGCTCGATCCCCAGAAGTACGCCGACGCCGCGATCCACGACCGGTACCTCAAGCCGCTGGCCTCTCACAAGGAGGTGATGCTGGTCGCGCTCAACCACATCGACACGGTCCCTGCCGAGCGCCGGCCGGCGATGGTCGCCGACCTCGAGCGGCTGCTGAAGGCCGACGGGCTCGCCGGCGTCCCGGTGCTGACCACGTCGGCGCGGGACGGCGAGGGGATCGCCGAGCTGAAGAGGGCGATCGCGTCGCGGGTGGCGGCGAAGAAAGCGACACGGGCACGGCTGCTGGCAGACGTCACCTCCGTCGCCGAGCGGATGCAGTTCGTGAACGGGTCGGCCAAGCCCGGGGACGTCGCCCGGGCGCGGAAGAGCGAGCTCGTCGGCGCGTTCGCCGACGCGGCCGGGGTGCCCACCGTCGTCCGCGCCGTCGAGAAGGCCACCAAGGTCCGGGCCCGTCGGGCGACCGGGTGGCCGGTCACGTCCTGGCTCTCCAAGCTCAAGCCGGACCCGCTTCGGCGGCTGCACCTCGATCTCGGCGCCGAGCACAAGCAGCTGACGGCCGGCGCGCGGGCCTCGCTGCCGCAGATCTCGCAGGTCCAGCGGGCCCGGGTCGACACTGCCGTGCGCGGCCTGGCCGACGACGCCTCGACGGAGCTGACCCGGCCGTGGGTGGCCGCGGTTCGGCAGGCATCGGTGTCCCGGCTCCCCGACCTCAACGACGCGTTGGACAAGGCGGTCTCCGGCACTGACCTCGGTGTCGGGCGTACGCCGATCTGGTGGCGGCTGGTGCGGGTCCTCCAGTGGGCGCTGATCCTGACCGCGCTGGTCGGGGGACTGTGGCTGGCCGGGCTGGCGGTGTTCGGCTATCTACGGATGCCGGCGCCGGAGACCCCGGACTACCAGGGCTTCCCGCTGCCGACGTTGATGCTGCTCGGTGGCGTCGCGGCCGGCATCCTGCTCGGCCTGGTCTGCCGGGTGCTGACCGGGCTGTCCGCGCGGGCCAAGGCGCGCTCGGCCGACCGGCGGCTTCGCGCGGCGATCGGGGAGGTGACCGAGCGGCTGGTGATCGAGCCGATCGAGGCCGAGATGGCCGCCTACCGCTCGGTGCGCGACGGGCTCGCCGCCGCCCTGAAGTGACCCGTCCCGGTCGCCGGCCAGGTTCTCTGCACAACCTCCCATCGGCCCGGGCCGTCCCCAGCTCGCGGAGTCGAGGCTGCCTCTCGTCGTAGGTCGGGGGCAGCCTGTGCGTCGTACCGGAAATCAACCGACGCAAGGAGCTTCGACATGAGCGACACGTTCGTCACCTTCCGTGGCTGGGTGGGCAACGAGGTGACCCACCGGGAGCCCAACGGGATCAGCGTGGTCAACCTGCGGGTGGCCTCCACGCCGCGGATCAAGCGCAATGGCGACTGGATCGACGGCGACACCACCTGGTACTCGGTGAACGCGTGGCGGAGCCTGGCCGACAACGTCCGGGACTCGGTCAAGAAGGGCGACGCCGTGATCGTGCACGGGCGGCTGCGCACCGAGGCGTGGACCCGCGAGGACAAGCAGGTCTCGAACACCCTGGTCGTCGAGGCGAGCTTCGTCGGTCACGACCTGACCCGGGGCACCAGCACCTTCATGAAGTCGACCCGACAGGAGCGCAGAAACGACGTCGACGTGCACGAGGAGATCCAGGACCTGGTCCACCGCGCGGCCGACGAGACCCCGCAGATGGACCCGTGGGGGAACCCGAAGGTCGTCTCGGAGACGGGGGAGCAGGACCCGTTCCGGACCGGTGTGCCGGCGGCCTGAGCGAGCGCATGACGTGACGCGAGCGACGCAGGCCGATTGGAGCCGACGGGCCCGGGCGCCGTAGGCTCTCGGACCATGGCTGACTATGTTTTCACGCTGCGCAATGTGCGCAAGGCCCACGGTGACAAGGTTGTTCTCGACAACGTCACGCTGTCGTTCCTGCACGGGGCCAAGATCGGTGTCGTCGGCCCGAACGGGACCGGCAAGTCGACGTTGCTGAAGATCATGGCGGGCCTCGACCACGCCTCCAACGGCGATGCGATCATCGACCCCGAGGCGACCGTGGGAATGCTCCAGCAGGAGCCGCCGCTGACCGAGGGGAGGACGGTCCTCGAGAACGTCGAGGAGGCCGTGGGCGAGATCAAGCACAAGCTCGACCGGTACAACCAGATCTCCGAGGAGCTCGCCGACCCCGAGGCGGACTACGACAAGCTGCTCGCGGAGATGGGCGACCTCCAGACCGACCTCGACCACGCCAACGCGTGGGACCTGGACAGCCGGCTCGACCAGGCGATGGACGCGCTGCGCTGCCCGCCGCCGGAGGTACTCGTCGACAAGCTGTCGGGCGGTGAACGGCG
>JAICRS010000002.1 GCA_025966335.1 Nocardioidaceae bacterium | reverse complement strand
GGTGAGGATGACGATGTCCACGGTGACGTAGAAGAACGGATACCGGCTCGTGTAGACCACGACCGGAACCCTAACGTCCGCTCTTCGGACTGACCGCAGCAACATTTAGTGTCACCGCACGTTTGACGGCCCGACACAGTGGGCAATCTTCCTTCGAACAAGGAGGGAAATCATGCTAGCGACCATTTTGTGGATCCTCGCCGTGATCCTGGTGATCTGGGGCATCGTGACCCTGGTCCGGGGCGGTGTCCTGATGGGCATCGTGCTGATCATCGTCGGCCTGCTCATCGGGCCTGGCGGCGTGAGTATCTTTACCTGACACACGCACCATGCATGCCGCCGGCCCGGTCACTGTGACCGGGCCGGCGTCATGTCCGGCTGCGTCAGGGGCGCGCCACCGCTACCGGGCACGCGGCCCGCTCGGCGACCGCCCGGCTCACCGAGCCGGACAGCGCCCTGCTCAGCAACCGGCGACCCCGCGAGCCGACCACCACCAAGGACGCCTCGCGGGAAGCTTCGACCAGCTGGCGCACCGGCTCGCCGCGCCGGTACCGCTCGGTGACGGCGACGTCGGGATACCGCTCGCACAGCCCGGCCACCGTCTCTGCGACGAGCAGCTCCTGCTCCTCGTCGAGGTTGACGCGTTCGGCGTACGACATCACGTCGGCGACCGTCGACACGCGGGTGCGCAGGTCCCAGTTCGCGTGCAGGACCGTCAGCGGCAGCCGTTCCATCGCCGCCCGGTGGAACGCGAACTCCACCGCTGCTGACGATGCTGCGGTCCCGTCCACACCGACCACGACCGGCCGCCGGCCGGCCTCGGACGAGGCGTCGGCATCGGGTACGCCGGCCCGCCCGGCCGGTGCGCGCACGACGACCACCGGGCACTGTGCCTCCCGGGTGACCTGGCTGCTGACCGAGCCGAGCAACATGCTCGCCAGGGCTCCCCGTCCTCGCGCCCCGACCACGACCAGGGCCGCCGTCTCCGATGCCTCGACCAGCACGGGTGCTGCGTTGCCCATCACTACCACCGTCCGCACCGCGACCAGCGGCTCGAGCACCCGTGCGTCGCACTCGGCCTCTGCGGCGATCGTGCGGCCCACCGACCGGAGTCCGCGCTCCGAGGCGATGATGTCCTCGAAGTCGGGCATCGCCCCGGGAAAGCCGCAGGCGTGGACGACGGTCAGCGCACGCGACTCCACGGCGGCGTACCGCACCGCCCAGCTCAACGCCGCGGCACTGGCCGGTGACCCGTCGACGCCGACCACCACCGAATCGTGCACCACCGACATGTCCATGTCCCCACGGTCGCCCCGCGGGGTTGGTGCCAGCAGGGGCGAACGGCTCGGTGGCTCGGGACCTCCGTCCCGAAAACGGCACCCGACCGGGTGGCTGGCGTGCAAACCGACCCGGCAGCCGGTAGAAACAGAGGATGGACACGAAGCCGATCCGGGTATTCCTGCTCGACGACCACGAGGTGGTCCGCCGCGGGCTGCACGACCTGCTCGAGAGCGAGGGGGACATCGAGATCGTCGGTGAGTCCGGCTCCGTCCGTGAGGCGATCGCCCGGATCCCCGCGCTGCGGCCCGACGTCGCGGTCCTCGACGGTCGACTGCCCGACGGCAGCGGGATCGACGTGTGCCGCGAGGTGCGCTCGATCGACCCGACGATCAAGGCGCTGATCCTCACCAGCTACGACGACGACGAGGCACTGTTCGCCGCGATCCTCGCCGGTGCCGCGGGCTACGTCCTCAAGCAGATCGGCGGCAACGACCTGATCGACGTCGTACGCCGGGTCGCCGCCGGCCAGTCCCTGCTGGACCCCGCGCTGACCGCCAAGGTGCTCGAGCGGGTCCGCCGGGGACCCGAGGAGCAGCCTGAGCTCGCGTCGCTGACCGAGCAGGAGCGCAAGATCCTTGCCCTGATCGCCGAGGGGCTCACCAACCGGCAGATCGGCGAGCGGCTCTTCCTGGCCGAGAAGACGGTCAAGAACTACGTGTCGAGCATCCTGTCGAAGCTCGGCCTCGAGCGGCGCACCCAGGCCGCCGTGCTCGCCTCCAAGCTGATGCGCTGAGCGCAGATGGTCCCGCGGCGGCGCGGGACCATCGGCCCTTCAGGTGGTGCCGCTCGGCACTCTTGCCGGCCGTTCTCCCCGGAGATCCTTGAGGTGTCAGAGAGCAACACCCGCCAGGATTCCCGAAAAGGGGAGGCACGAGAACAATGACCACCATCCACCGTCACCCGGAGCTCGACTTCGCCGACGTCGTCCGCGAGGACGAGGTCGTGAAGAGCGCGGCCGCCCGCAAGGCACTCGCCGTTCTGCGGATCGCGTTCGGCCTGACCTTCCTGTGGGCCTTCTTCGACAAGCTGCTGGCGCTCGGCTTCCACACCGGCTACGACCAGGAGGGCAACCTGGACCGCTTCGGTGACGCGGCCTGGATCAACGGCGGCAGCCCCACCGAGGGCTTCCTCGCCTTCGGCGTCAACCCGGACAGCCCGTTCGCAGGCTTCTTCAACGGCCTCGCCGGCTACGCGGTCATCGACTGGCTGTTCATGCTGGGCCTGCTCGCGATCGGCACCACGCTCACCCTCGGTATCGGGATGCGGTTCGCCGCCGTGGCGGGCGCAGCGCTCTACCTGATGATGTACGCCGCGGTGATGGTCCCCGAGAACAACCCGGTCTTCGACGACCACCTGATCGGCGCGATCACCCTTGTCGTCCTGGCGCTCACCCTCGCGGGCGACACCTGGGGTGCCGGCAAGGCCTGGGCCAAGACCCACCTCGTCCGCCGGTACGGGTTCCTCCGGTAACCAAGGAATCCTTCGATGACACTCGAAGCACAGACCGCGGCGACGACCGGCGAATGGGCAGACGCCTACCGACCGATCGTCGTCGCGGTCGACGGATCTGAGCACAACCGCAGCGCCGTCGCCTGGGCGGCGAGCGAGGCCGCGGTCACCGGCTGCCAGGTCGTCCTGGTCACCGCGACCGAGGACCACCTGCTGCCCACTCCCCACTTCTCCATCCGTAGCCAGGAGGAGGCGGCGCAGGACATGCTCGCCGACCTTCGGCACGAGGTGCGCCACGTCGTGGCCGAGCAGGTGGTCGGCACCGAGGTGGTGACCGGCTCCCCGGTCGACGTGCTCCTCGACCGCAGCCGCGACGCGCGGATGCTCGTGGTCGGCAAGCGCGGTCTGGGTGGCTTCGCCCGGGTGATCGTCGGGTCCACCTCGATCGCGGTCGCCGGCCGGGCGAACGTGCCGGTGACGATCGTGCCCGACGACTGGCGGCAGATGGCCCGCGTCGGCGCTCCGATCGTGCTCGGCATCGACCCGTACCGGCCGCACCACCTGCCGATCCATCTCGCGTTCACCCGGGCGCATCGGCTGGGTGTTCCACTGCTCGCCGTGCACGGCTGGGAGACGCCGACCGTCTACTCGTGGGACGCCGCCGCGCTCGCCGGCGCAGCTGCCCAGTGGGAGCGGGACGCACACCAGGATTTCGACAAGGTTCTCGACGTCTGGAGGGAGCGGTTCGCGGACGTCGAGGTCAAGGCTGTGCACTCGCACAGTCACCCCGCCATGGCCGTGCTCGATGCGGCGGAACAGGCCCAGCTCGTCGTCCTCGGTCGCCACACCGACGGCAAGCTGGGCGGGTTCACCTTCGGGTCGGTGACCCGAGCGGTGCTCCACTACGCGGAGTGCCCGGTCATGGTCGTCCCCACAAAGGGCAGCTGACTCCCTGTGGGTGGGGAAGGAGGGAGAGTCTCAGCCGCTCTCCTCTCCGAGCGGCTGCCGTGCGGTTCCCCCCGAGCCGCACGGCAGCCCCGCTCAAGCAAGAAGGCTCGGAGGCGATCGACATGACGACTCAACCGGTTCCCACGATGACCACCGGCCGTCCCCGCACGGGCGCGGGTCTGGCACGCCGGCTCGTGGGTGGGTTCTACCTCTCGATGGGCGGTGTCCACGTCGGCATCGTCGCCGCCGACCCGGACGTCTACCGATCGTTCGCGGACGCCGCCTACTTCTCGTTCGTGCGCACCGGTTGGAACGAGATCTTCATGGCCGACCCCCGGATGTGGGGACTGGCACTGGCGCTCGGCGAGACCCTCCTCGGGACCGCGCTGCTAGTCGGCGGCGGCTGGGCACGCCTGGGGTGGGTCGGCGTGATCGGCTTCCACCTGGCGCTCATGCTCTTCGGTTTCGGCATCTGGCTCTGGTGCATCCCTGCGCTGGCGCTGCTGGTGCCCCTCGCCCGGGCGGACCGGCAACACCGGTCGCCCTCACCCAGAACAGGAAGGTGAGACGACGATGATCGTCAAGGATGTGATGACCTCACCGGCCATCACCGTCGACGCCGGCACCACGGTCAAGAACGCACTGCGGCTGCTGGACCGCTATCGGGTGACCTCGCTTCCGGTCACCGATGCGCAGGGACAGGTCGTCGGCATCGTCAGCGAGGCGGACCTGCTGCGCGACCTCGTCCGCAAGGACACCCGGGCCCACATGCTGCCGCCGGCCCAGCCGTCCGACCAGCCGCGCACCGTCGGACAGGTGATGACCACGCTCTCTCTGGCCGTCTGCGCCGACACCGACCTCAGCGACGCGGTCGACCTGATGACCTCCACGGCGGTGAAGAGCCTGCCGGTCCTCGAACAGGGCCGGGTCGTCGGGGTGGTCAGCCGCAGCGACGTCGTCCGGGTGCTCGCCCGCGCGGACGAGCAGATCGAGGCCGAGGTGGACGAGTTCCTGCGCAGCGCAGGAGTGGAGTGCGAGGTCGAGGTCACCGAGGGTGTCGTCAGCCTGACCAGCCTGGCCGACCCGGCCCAGTGGCGGGTCGCCGAGGTGGTCGCCGGCTCGGTGGCCGGGGTCATCTCGGTGACGCTCGGCACCGAACCCGGCGGGTCAGCCGGAGATGGGCACCGCCCATTCCAGGATGGTGCCGTGCGGTTCCTCCGGTAGCAGCCGCACGGCACCGCCGTGCTCGATGGCCCGGCGCCGCACGTTGCGCAGGCCGCTCTCGTGCCGGTCGGCAGGCAGGCCCTTGCCGTTGTCGGTCACCCGCAGGAGGACCCGCTCGTCGGTGGCCTCCACCTCCACGACGGCTGCGTCCGCCTCGGAGTGCCGCGCCACGTTGGACAGCGCCTCGCGCAGCACCGCGAGCAGCTGTTCGCCCACCCGGTGCGGGACCGCCGTGTCGATCGGACCGGAGGTACGCACCATCGGGGTGAACCCGAGCACCGGGACGTACTCCTTGGCCACCCCGCGCACGTCCGCGCGCAGCGACAGCTCGTGCGAGTGCTGCAGCTCGAAGATCGTGGACCGGATGTCGCGGATCGTGACGTCGAGGTCGGCGACCGCGCTGTCGAGCCGCTCCCGGACCTCGTCGCTGACCGCGATCCGTCGGGCGCCCTGCAGCTGTAGGCCGGTGGCGAACAACCGCTGGATCACCAGGTCGTGCAGGTCCCGGGCGATCCGGTCCCGGTCCGAGATCAGCATCAGCTCCTGGCGGTCGGAGATCGCCTGCGCCCGGTCCAGGGCGAGCGACGCCTGGTCCGCGAACGACGCCAGGAGCTCCGCCTCCTCCGCCTCCAAGGATCCCCGTCCGCCGTCGAGAGCGACCAGCAGGACACCGTTGCCGGCCAGGTGCGCACGCAGCGGCACGAGTACGACGGTGCGCTCACTGCCCTGAGGGACGACCACGACGTCGGCCGCGCTCTCGGCCCGCTGGATGTGCTCCTCGAGGGCCGCGACGATGCCGTCGACCTCACCGGCCTTCGAACCGTCGCGGGCAGAGATCTCGTGGTCTCGCTCGCCACGGCGCTGCACCACCGCGACCGCGGAGGCGCCGGAGACCCGTCGGGCGCTGATCGCGATCTGGCGCAGGGCGTCGTCGACCCGCACCGGCGGCTGCAGCGCGTCGGTGATGTGCGCCGATGCCTCGAGCCACTGCCGCCGCCGCTCGCTCTGTGCGTAGTCGCGGGCGTTCTCGATCACGAAGCCGGCGGCGGTGGCGAGCACCTCGACCAGCTTCTCGTCCTGCTCGGTGAAGTCCTGGCCGTCGGCCTTCTCGGTCAGGTAGAGGTTGCCGAACACGGTCCCGCGGATCCGCACCGGGACGCCGAGGAACCGCTCCATCGGCGGGTGGTGCGGCGGGAACCCGAACGACTTCGGGTGCTCCTTCAGATGCTTGAGCCGCAGCGGCTGCGGGTGGTCGATCAGCAGTCCCAGGATCCCGTGCCCGCGCGGCAGGTCGCCGATCGCCCGGTGCTCGTCCTCGGTCAGCCCGAAGGTGATGAAGTCGATCAGCCCGCCGCTGTTCCCGAGCACACCGAGCGCGCCGTACCTCGCACCGGTGATCTCGCACGCCGAGGTGACGATCCGGTTGAGCACGGTGTGCATGTCGAGGTCGGAGCTGATCGCGACGACCGCGTCGAGCAGCGCCCGCGCGTTGCGGGGCAGGTCGAGCCCGTCGCCGGTGTCGAGGTCGGGGCCGGTGCCAGTGTCCACACCGCACACCCTACAAACGCCGCGCCGTCAGGTTCGGCGTGCCGCTCACAGCGCCCGGCGGAACGGCATCATCGAGTCATGGGTCCAGTCCCCGCCGATCCGGCGACCGGTCAGGTCCCGCCAGCGCAGTCGCAGGTAGAGGTGCCGGCGGCCGCCCGCCCATGGAGTCGGATCCCAGCCCGCCTGGATCTCGCGCAGCTCGTCGCGGTCCTCGACCAGCTCCGAGTGGCCGATCGCGACGACGCTCCAGCCCTGGTGCTTCTCGTAGTCGAGGTGGTCGATCTCGAAGGCGAGGTCGGTCTTCCATCCGTAGGTGCCGAGCTCGCTGTACGGCGTGGTCCGGATGATGATCGCGTCGCCGTACATCGCATAGTTCAGCGGCACGATGCGCGGCCCCATCGGCGTGCACATCGCCACGCGTCCGACCACGCCACCGTGCAGCAGCTCCAGGCATTCCTCGACCGTCAGTTCCACGGGATCATTCATGGCTCCTCCTCGTTGACACCTCCATGCTGCGACGAGACGTACGTCACTGCACGGGTCTTAGGTCCCTCCGGCTGGGTCCGTTGCGCCCTTATCCCCGGCGCTCACATCACAGATCCTGGATAAGCAGGACACCGTGACCGAAAGGAACAGCAATGACCACCATGGACCGCATCGTCGTGGGCGGCGACCACACCCCGGCAGCGACCGCCGCGCTGCGCTGGGCGGTCGCGGAAGCCAGTCGCACCGGTGCCTGCGTGGTCGTGGTGCACGCCTTCGACGTCACCGGCCGGAGCGACCTGGCTCTGGAACGCGACCTGGACCGGGCCCGGCGTGACGCGCGCTACCGCACCCAGTCGTGGGTGGTGGAGGTCCTCGGTGACCTCGACAGCCGGGTCCCGGTCGTGGTCTCCACACCGGACGGCCCGGTGGCGCGCACATTGGCCCGCGCCGGTCGCGACGCGCAGCTCGTGGTGATCGGGCAGCCCGGCACCGGGCGCCATCGTGACCTCGCAGAGGACCTGTCACGGATCTGCTCCTGTCCGGTGATCACGGTGGCCGGCGACCAGGTCGGCGCACCCGTCTGAGTTCCCGGGTCAGGCTCCGCTGCCGTTGGAGCTGCGCAGCGCGGGCAGCACCTTTTCGCCGTACGCCTGCAGCATCTGCTGGTAGTTCGGCCCCATGTTCGACACGTAGACCTCGTCGTAGCCCGCGTCGACGTACGGCGCGAACGCGTCCACGTGCCGTTCGACGTCCGGGCCGCAGACCGCCGAGTCACGGGTCATCTCCTTGGTGACCAGCGTGGAGACCTGCTCGAAGTGGTGGGGGCTGGGCAGCACCTGGGCGAGCTCACCGGGGACGCCGGCGTTGGCCCACAGCCGGTGTGCGATGTCCGCGCCTTCGTCCTCGGTGCCCGCCCAGCACACCTTGAACCCGGCCTGCGCCGGCTTGCCGCCCGAGCCCTCCTTGAACTGCGACACCAGCTCCTGGGAGGGCGCGGTGTTGATGTAGCCGTCACCGATCTCGGCGGCCAGCTCGGTCGCCTTCGGCCCGAACCCGGAGACGTAGATCGGCGGCGGCTGGTCGGGCAATGTGTAGATCCGCGCGGTGTCGACGGTGTAGAAGGGCCCGCTGTGGGTGACCGTCTCCCCCGTCCACAGCGCGCGGATCACGGTCACCGCCTCCTCCAGCATCGCCAGCCGTACGTCGGCCGTGGGCCATGCGTCTCCGAGGATGTGCTCGTTCAGGGCCTCCCCGGAGCCGATGCCGAGGATGAACTTCCCGTCGAGCAGCACTGCCGAGGTCGCGGCGGCCTGCGCGATCACCGCCGGATGGATCCGGACGGTCGGACAGGTGACCGCCGTGGTCACCGGGAGGCTGCAGGCCTGCGAGATCGCGCCGATCATCGACCACACGAACGGGCTCTCGCCCTGGTTGTCGTTCCAGGGGTGGTAGTGGTCGCTGATCCACAGTGCGTCGAACCCGGCCTCCTCGGCGAGCCGTGCCTGTTCCACGAGCTGCTGGGGGGTGAACTCCTCGCACGAGAGGAAGTAGCCGAACCGCATCGCGATCTCCTGTCGTCGTCGTCAGCGGACGGGTTCCCCCGCTCGCGCCGCGTCATGCACCGACTTGTCGGTCAGGTGGCGGAGAGGACGGCGGGGAGGGCCGCGGCGAGCAGCATCAGCAGCTCCTGCTTGGGTACGCCGCGCGGGTCACGCACCCACGCCATGACGACGTCCTCGGTCATCGCGCTCCACCCTCGCACCAGCAGCCGGACGGCCGGCGTGTCGGTCACCCCGAACTCGGCGAGACCGGTCGGCCCGGCGGTGTCGAAGATCCGGTCGGTCAGCGCGGCCCGGGTCTCGTCGTAGATCTGCCGCATCGCGTCGTCACCGCTGGCCGCGCCGCGGACCAGGGAGGTGTAACCCGCATAGTTGGCCGCCACGTAGTCGACGTACGCCTCCAGCGACCCGGCCAGCCGTTCCAGCGGCCCGCCTTCGTCGCGCGGCGCGGTGACCCGGATGACCTCGTCGGCCGCCCGGCGTACGACGGCGGTGTGGAACTCGTGCTTGCTGCGGAAGTAGTGGTACATCAGCCCGCGCGAGATCCCGGCCTCCTCGGCGAGCAGCTCGATCGACAGCTCCTCGACGCTGCGGGTGGCCAGCATCTGCACGCCCAGGTCGAGCAGCTGCTCGCGTCGTGCCTCCGGGCTCAGCCGGATCCTGGTGCTCATGTCCCCGGACTCTACTGAACTAGTTTCAATACCGCTATTGACGATCGTTCAATACCGCCGGTATGTTTCCGCCATGGACACGACCACCACTCTCCCGACCCACGTCAGCACCCTCGTCGTGGGCGCCGGCTTCGGCGGTCTGGGCATGGCGATCAAGCTCACCGAACGCGGCGAGAAGGACTTCCTGGTCCTCGAGCGCGGCGAAGACGTGGGCGGCACCTGGCGGGACAACACCTACCCGGGTGCGGCCTGCGATGTGCCGTCCCAGCTCTACTCGTTCTCGTTCGCGCCCAACCCGACCTGGTCGCGGTCCTTCTCCCCCCAGCCGGAGATCCAGGCCTACCTGCGCCGGGTCGCCGCCGAGGCGGGCGTGCTCGACCGGTTCCGGTTCGGCACCAGCTTCGACGCCGCACGCTGGGACCGGGACGAGCAGGTGTGGCGGGTGGAGACCTCGCGAGGACCGGTGACCGCCGACGTGCTGGTCACGGCCTCGGGCGGGCTGTCGGAGCCGCGGATGCCCGACATCGACGGCATCGACTCCTTCCTGGGCGAGATCTTCCACTCCGCCCGGTGGAACCACGACTACGACCTGGCCGGCAAGCGGGTGGCGGTGATCGGCACCGGCGCGTCCGCGATCCAGATCGTCCCGGAGGTCGCCGACCAGGTCGCCCACCTCGACGTCTACCAGCGGACCGCGCCCTGGGTGATGCCACGGCGCGACCGGGCCTACACCGCGCTCGAGCGGTTCGGCTTCAAGCACCTGCCCGGACTGCAAAAGCTCTACCGCACGGGGATCTACTGGGGCCGGGAGACGTTCGTCCCCGGGTTCACGGTGAGCCCCAGGCTCGCCGCACCGGCGAAGAAGCTGGCCCTGGCCAACATCGAGAAGGCCATCACCGACCCGCGGCTGCGGGAGCAGGTCACACCGACCTTCGAGATCGGCTGCAAGCGGATCCTGATCTCCAACGACTGGTACCCGGCCCTGGCCCGCGACGACGTCGACCTGGTCACCGACCCGATCGTCAAGGTCACCGCGGGCGCGGTGGTGACCCGGGACGGCGTCGAGCGCGAGGTCGACGCGATCATCGTGGCCACCGGCTTCTACACCACCGAGCAGCCGATCGCCGAGCACATCGTCGGCCGGGACGGGCAGAGCCTGGCCAGGCACTGGGCCGGCAACGGGATGGCCGCCTACAAGGGCACCACGATCAACGGGTTCCCGAACCTGTTCCAGATCGTCGGACCGAACACCGGTCTGGGCCACTCGAGCATGGTGTTCATCATCGAGTCCCAGCTCGCCTACATCCTCGATGCGCTCAGGTCCATGCGGGACACGGACACGGCCACCGTCGAGCCCCGCCCGGACGCGCAACGCGCGTGGAACGACGACCTGCAGCGGCGCCTGCGCCGCACGGTCTGGAACAAGGGTGGGTGCTCGAGCTGGTACCTCGACGCACACGGCCGCAACACCACCCTGTGGCCGCGGACGACCTTCACGTTCCGCCGGCTGCTCTCGACGTTCGACCGGGACAAGTACCTCACCACCGCCCGCGCCAACCCGGCCCGCCCCGACGCAGACAGAGACGCAGACAGAGTGGAGCAGACCGCATGAAGACCCTGGACGGCAAGGTAGTCGTGATCACCGGGGCCGGCTCCGGCATCGGTCGTGAGCTCGCCCTGAACGCCGCCACCCGGGGAGCCCTGCTCGCGCTGTCCGACATCGACGAGGTCGGCCTGATGGAGACCGCAGAGCGGGCGCGGACCCGGATGGCCCGCGAGGTCCGCACCGACAAGCTCGACGTCAGCGACCGCGTGGCGATGGCCTCCTACGCCGCCTCGGTCAAGGAGGAGCTCGGTCGGGTCAACGTGGTCGTCAACAATGCCGGCGTCGCCCTGCACGGCGACTTCGAGGAGACGTCCTACGAGCAGTTCGAGTGGGTGATGGGCATCAACTTCTGGGGCGTCGTGCAGGGCACCAAGGAGTTCCTCCCTCATCTGATCGAGTCCGGGGACGGGCACCTGGTCAACATCTCCAGCCTGTTCGGGCTGATGGGGATGCCGGGGCAGAGCGCCTACAACGCCGCGAAGTTCGGCGTGCGCGGCTTCACCGAGGCGGTGCGCCAGGAGATGCTGGTCGCAGGTCACCCGGTGCAGGTCTCCTGCGTGCACCCCGGTGGGATCAAGACCGCGATCGCCCGCAACGCCCGTACCACCGCTTCCCACGACCAGGCCACGGTGGCCCGGCTGTTCGACACGAAGCTGGCGAGGACCAGCGCGGAGACCGCGGCACAGGTGATCGTCGACGGCATCCTCGCGAACAAGCCGCGGATCGTGGTCGGCGCCGACGCCAAGGCGCTCGACGCGCTCGTCCGGCTGGTCGGCCCGCGCTATCAGGGCATCGTCGCGAAGGCGGCCGCACGGGTCATGACGCGTTAGTCGGTCGCACCATCGGGTACGGCCCCGGCATGTCGAAACATGGTCTCGAGAAGGACTATCCGGGAGCCGACGCCAACCGGCCCAGGGACATCCCGAAGCGCGGCTGGTGGCAGGTCTCCAAGCGGGCTTGGGCGGAGTCCAAGACCGACCAGGTCCCGCTGCTGGCCGCCGGTGTGGCCTTCTTCTCCTTCCTGTCCCTGTTCCCGATGATGATCGCGGCGGTGACCGTCTACGGGCTGGTCGCCGACCGGCAGACGGTGGCGCGGCAGGCCGAGCAGCTGACGCAGGCCCTGCCGAAGGACGCCGCGTCGCTGATCACCACCCAGATGGACGCGATCATCTCCACGCCCCAGCAGTCGCTCGGCCTGGGCCTGATCATCGCGCTGGCCCTAGCCCTCTGGACCGCCTCGGGCGGCGTGACCAACATGATCACCGCGGTCAACGTTGCCTACGACGAGGAGGAGACCCGGGGCTTCGTGAAGCGGAAGCTGCTCGCCCTCGGGTTCACGCTGGGCGCGATCCTGTTCGCCGCCGTCGCGGTCGGTCTGATCGCGGTGACCCCTGTCCTGCTCGACCAGTTCGTCCCCAACGGCGCCCTCCGGGTGCTGCTCGAGGTCGGGCGCTGGGTCGGACTCGTGCTCGCCGTGGTCGTCGCGCTCGCCGTGCTCTACCGGTTCGCCCCGGCCCGCAACGCGCCGCAGTTCAGCTGGGTCTCGGTCGGCGCAGCGGTGGCCACCGTGATCTGGCTGATCGCCAGTCTCGGGTTCTCGCTCTACGTCGACAACTTCGGCAGCTACGGCAAGACGTACGGCGCGCTGGCCGGGGTGGCGGTCCTGATGCTGTGGTTGTGGATCACCGGGTTCGTCGTGCTCCTCGGCGCCGAGATCAACGCGGAGTCCGAGCAGCAGACCGTGAAGGACACCACCACCGGCGATCCCGAACCGCTTGGCCGCCGCGGCGCGATCAAGGCCGACACGCTGCCGGACGAAGAGCCCGAGGACGGCGAGCTTCGGCAGCAGCGGACCAGTCGCTGAGCCCGATCGAGGCGCATGCCCCCGGGGTCGGCGGGTACGACAAAACAAGTCAACCCCCGTCATGACAAGAACGAGTCAACAACCCACGTCTTGGAGGAAACAATGACGACACCGAACTACAGCGGAAGTCCGCCGCCCTCCACCGGGAGCGAAGCAGGCTCCGACAGGAAGGAGCAGGCCAAGCAGGCCGCCGGTACCGCCGCAGACGAGACGCGGCGCGTCGCGGATGTCGCCAAGAACGAGGCCCAGAACGTCGCGGGCGAGGCCAAGGCGCAGGCCCACCACCTTCTCGACGAGGCGAGGACCCAGGTCGACGAGCAGTCGCGCACCCAGCGGGACCGGCTGGTGAACACCTTGCGGACCTTCAGCGACGACCTCGAGCAGATGGCGTCGCAGGGCGGCCGCAGTGGCATGGCCACCGATGTCGCGCGCCAGGTGGCGGGCAAGACCCGCGACCTCAGCTCGCACCTCGACGGCCGTGAGCCGAGCGACCTGCTCGACGATGTGCGCGGCTTTGCCCGGCGCAAGCCCGGCATGTTCCTGCTCGGCGCTGTGGCCGCAGGCGTGGCAGCCGGCCGGCTGACCCGCGGAGCCCGGGACGCCCAGAGCAACAACGGCCAGAGCAGCGGCGGCCCGCAAACCTCCGTGTACGACGACCCGCGCGGCACTGCGACCGGCCAGCCGACCGCAGGCATCGGCTACCCCGCCGACGATCCCGCCTACCCGGCCGGCGTCAGCGGCGTCTCTCCCGAGGCAGCAACCGGGGCGCCGGTCGACCCGGACGGCCCGATCCGCAGGGGGCCGATGTGACCACCTACAACGCACCGACCGGAACCGGCGGCACGCCGACCACGCACACCACGGCCGATGGCAGGTCGATGGGAGACATCGTTGGCGACATCGCCAAGGACGTGAGCGCCCTGGTCCGTCAGGAGATGGACCTGGCGAAGGTGGAGATGAAGCAGGAGGCCACCAAGGCCGGCAAGGGCGCCGGGATGCTGGGTGGAGCCGGCGTCGCAGGCCACATGGCACTGCTTTTCCTCACCTTCACGCTCGTGTTCCTGCTCGACAACTGGATGCCGCTCGAGCTGGCCGCGCTGATCATGACCGCGGTCTGGGGCATCATCGCCGCGGTGCTCGCCGCTCGCGGCCGCAAGGAGCTCAAGCAGGTCGACCCGAAGCTGGAGACCACACAGCGGACCCTGAAGGAGGATGTCCAATGGGCCAAAGCACAGAAGAGCTGACCACCGACATCGAGCACACCCGACGTGACCTGTCGCGCGACCTCGACGCGTTGCACGAGCGGGTCAGCCCGCACCAGGTCATCGAGCGTCGCAAGCAGGCGACCCGGAACAAGCTGCACTCCATGAAGGAGAAGGTGATGGGCTCCGCGCACGACGCGAAGCACAGTGCCTCCGCCTCCGGCAGCAGCGCCGCGGACTCCGTGTCCGGCACGGCGCACCAGGCAGTCGGCGCCGTGGGGCAGAAGACCGAGGGCAACCCGCTCGCCGCAGGCCTGATCGCCTTCGGCACCGGCGTGCTGATCTCGTCGTTGTTCCCGGCCAGCCGGGCCGAGGCACAGGCCGCGCAGCACCTGGTCGACCAGGCCAAGGAGCACGGCCAGCCCGTGATGGACGAGGCGAAGGCGGCCGGGCAGCAGATGGGCCAGGACCTCAAGGAACAGGCCGGACAGGCAGCGCAGCAGGTCAAGTCCAGCGCCCAGGAGTCGGCCCACAACGTGCAGTCCGAGGGTCAGTCCTCGGCGCAGCACGTCAAGGACGACACCCAGCAGCGGATGTAGTCGCACACGAGGAACCACGGACGCCGCCCTGTTCACAGGGCGGCGTCCGTGCATTCAGGACCTACCGCTGCATCGGCCGGGTGGCGACGGAGCGGAACAGGTTGGCCGCGGCGGCCTGGCCGACCGGTGTCAGCTCGAGCCGGGACCAGCGACGGCCCTCCTCCCACCAGCCCAGCGAGCGGCCGCGCCGGTACCACTCGACGCCGATCGCGGACACGTCCTCGGCGGTGACAGTCGTCCCGTCCGCGGCCCGCCACTTGTTGGCCAGCACCGCGGCGACCTCGCCGTCGAGCTCCTCGCGGCCCACCGACTCGCTGGTCAGCAGCACCGCGGCCCCGACCGCGAGCGCGTCGGCCTCGAACCCCTTCTGCCGCGGAGCGGCCGTGGTCAGCACCGACCACAGCCGGGCCGGGTCGGCCAGGCACCGTCTGCCCTCCGCCGAGACGGTCAGCCGTTTCGCCCGCCGGGTCAGTAGTCGCGTGTCGCGCAGGTGCTCGTCGAGGAACATCAGCCGCGGCAGGTCGCTCTCGCTGCGTGGCCGGGCCCCGAGCATCTGGTCGCTCCAGCCGAACCGGTCGTCGAGGGCGACGGCCAGCTTCGCGGGCAGGTAGCCGGCGCTGGTCAGCGTGACCCCCTCGCCGACCGCCTCGAGCACCGCGACCGCCGGCGCCACGGACAGCTCCACGCCCTCGGGCAGCGGCACGGGGTCGACGACCAGCGGCACGACGGAGGTCCACGGCCGCTGCCGGCCGCGCGCCAGCTGGTGCACCCACATGCCCATCCGTTCCTCGTGCACGACCGCCACCGGACTGCGCCCGCCGTACGACGTGCTCGGTGCGGTCAGGTGCGATTCGACGAGCCGGCCGACCCGGGCCCGGAAGCCGCGAGCGGACGGGTCGAGGGTGCCCTCGCCGATCGACCGCTCGAGGAGCCGGGTGACGTCGGCGTGGATCCGCGCCTCGTCACCGCCCATCACCTCGCCGAAGGCGAGTGCGTCGGTGTCCGGCGGCACCAGCCCGGAGTCCTGTGCGGCGGCGTACGCCGCGGCCGCGCCCTTCTCGGGCTCCTCGTGCCACGCGGACAGGATCGTGTGGGTGCGCGGGTCGCGGCAGATCTCGGCGTACCGGTCGAGGCCGGCGGCCTGGAGGAAATCCCCCAGAGCCCAGGCGATCTCGTGGTGTTCGCGGTCCTCGGTCATCCAGCGCGTCGGGAGGGTCTGCCACAGGAAGTGCTGCACGTCGGACTGGGTCAGCGTGGCCAGCGGCACCCGCGTGTCGTCGTGGCCCAGCAGCGACTCGACGACCGGACGCGCCGTGGTCGCGGTCTCCTCGTCGAGTGTGTCCAGCGCGCGCTCGATCTCGTCCATCCGTCCATTGTGTCGGCGGGGTCCCTAGACTGCGCGGGTGGATGGCGTACGCGTGGTGTTCAGCAAGTGGGGCGGCCGCCCGCACTACGAGTACGACGCGCTGCGGCTCGGCTCGGACGAGCACGGTGTCTGGCTCGGCGTTCCGGCCGGGACGCCGATGTCGCGGCCGGGCGTCGCCTTCTCCCTCGAGGTTGCTTTCGTGGTGCTGGTGCCCGAGCACAAGGCGTTCGCCGCCAGCTTCTACCAGCCGACCAGCCCGCCGCCGAGCGGGTGGGTGGAGGTCTACGTCGACATCACCACACCGCCGGCCTGGGCGGACGGGACGGTGCACCTGGTCGACCTCGACCTCGACGTGGTCCGCGGCCGCACCGGTCGGGTGTGGGTCGATGACGAGGACGAGTTCGCCGACCACCGGGTCCGCTTCGGCTACCCCGGTCAGGTGATCCAGACGGCGCTGGCGTCGTGCGACGAGGTGCGGCTGGCGGTGGAGAACCGGACCCCGCCGTACGACGGACGCACCGGGGCGCATTGGCTCGAGCAGCTCGAAGCCGCCATGATGACACCGTGACCGACATGAACCGCGTTTCCCGCCTGGTGACCGTGCACGGCCAGGTCCAGGGTGTCTTCTTCCGCGACGGCTGCCGGCGCGAGGCCGAGCACTACGGCGTGACCGGATGGATCGAGAACGCGCCGGACGGCACGGTGCGCGCGCTGTTCGAAGGGCCGTCCGACGCCGTCGAGACGCTGCTGAAGTGGGCACACGACGGACCGACGCGGGCCGTGGTGGAACGGGTCGACGTCACCGGGACCGAGGACCAGGGCACGTCCGAGTTCCGGGTCCGCGGCTGACCCGCCGATGGCGCTCGCGGTCTGCCTGCTTTTCGACGCCCGCACCGAGCACGCCATCCGGGAGATCTGGCGGCGGCTGGAGGACACCGGTGTGCCCACCCTGCTCAGCCACACCCACGGCCGGCACGTGCCGCACCTGTCCTACGCGGTGCTGCGCACGTTCGACGTGGCCGCGGTAATGGAGGCGACCGACCTGCTGCCCGACGAGGGCCCGATGAACCTGCACTTCGACGCGCTCGGGATGTTCCGGCGCAGCCGGTCCTGGCTGGTGCCCGCGGTGACCAGCGACATCGCCGCCCGGCAGGAACGCGTCGTCGAGGCGGTCGAGTCGACCGGCGCGGACCTGCACCAGCACTACCGACCCGGCGTGTGGGTGCCGCACTGCACGATCGCGCCGCGGATCAAGCTCGAGCAGCTCCCCCAGCTCGCGTCGGCCGTGTACGACGTGCTGCCGCTGGTCGGCACGGTGGAACGGGCCGCCCTGATCGACAGCGGCACCGGCGAGCAGTGGCCGCTGCGTCACATCCCCTGAGCGGACGAGCGGGTCACACCTTTGCCCGCTTCACCGCGCGGGCGCGCAGCGGCCCGACCAGTCGCGGTCCGGACAGCCGGTCCTCGAGGCGCCGCACCTCCCGCTTCAACGGCTGCGCGATGTACTCCCCGAGGATCACACCGGAGGCGAGCGCGATCGCGATCGCCGCGGCCGTCGCCATCGACAGGATGCCGGCGGTGTCGCCGGCGGCCATCTCCGAGAGCGCACGGTAGATCGACAGGCCGGGCAGCAGCGGAACGATCGCGGAGACGACGACCACCAGCGGCGGCACCCGGACCCGGCCGGCGACCGCGTAGCTCACCACGCCGATCGCGATCGCGGCCAGCGCCGCCGACCAGGCCCGGCCGAACCCCTGCACGTCCATCAGGTAGGAGACCACCTGGCCCAGTCCGCCGATCAGCGCGATCGGGAGCAGGCTGCGGTAGGGGGCGTACGACGCGAACGCGAACGCACCCGCGCACAGCGCCGCGCCGAAGGTGACCAGCGGCAGGTCCGAGAAGCCGGCGGCGCCCGGGTCCAGGGCGATCGGCACGTCCATCATCTGGGCGACCGTCAGCCCGCCGCTGACCCCCGCGATGATCCCGGCGGTCGCCAGCATCACCTCGAGCAGCCGGGCGCCGGCGGTGATGTAGTAGCCGGTGAGCGCGTCCTGCACCGCGCCCATGAACCCGATGCCGGCCAGCAGCATGATGATGGAGGCGGTGACCGCCAGAGAGGGGTCGACCGGCACCTCGGTGGCGGCCACTCCCGTGGCCAGCAGCGTGGCGAGCAGCCCGCCGGCGACCTGCTGGTAGAACGAGGGCAGCCGGCGGAGCGACATCCACCGCTGGAGCAGGACGATCCCGATCGCCGCGGCGAACGCGATCAGCACCACGATCCAGTCGCCGCCGACCAGCAGGCCCACGCCCATCCCCATGTAGCCCCAGCCGAGGGTGGAGGCCCACCGGGGCAGCCGGTGGCCGGAGGACACGATCTGCGCGAGCCTGCTGCGGGCCTGGTCCCGGTCGATGTCGCCGCGGATCAGCTCGGTGATGATGATGTCGACGTTGGTGAGGTCCTCGTAGTCGATGTCGCGCTGCTTGACGTTGCGGGTCTGGATCATCGCCGGCTCGTCGTAGCTCGGTTGGTGGCTCATCGACAGCGCCGTGAACGTCACGTCGACGTCGACCCCGCGCAGGCCGGTGGCGCGCGCGACCGAGAGCATCGTCGCCGCCACGTCGGCGGCCCCCGCGCCTGACGACAGCAGCACCTCACCGACCCTCAGGGCCAGGTCGAGGGTCTTGTAGATCTCCCGGGTCTCACTCACCCGGCCCATTGTGTCGAGTCCCCCCGAGCGGGGACCAACCGGTCACGTCGCGGGCACCCGAAAACCATTTACGGACGCTCATAGCCATTTCGGTCCGAAGTAACCCATCGTTGAGAAATCAACAGAGGCGGAAACAAAGCCTCCGGGGTAGGTTGAAACCGAACCACGGCACGCGGTCCCGTCCGGGCGGGACGACCCGGTCCAGGCCCTGCGTTACGCACACAGGGCGCGAACTGCGCCGGGAGCACGACGGGACCGCGAGGCCATCCCCGGGGCTACTGCGCCGGTGCGGACCGCAGCACGGTGCGGAACACGTGCACCGCCATCGCGACGAACACCAGCACCCAGGCGGTGAACGCCACCCACAGCTCGGCGCTTCCGATGATCTCGACGAGCGGCAACGCGTTCGCCTCGCCGAGGTAGATCCCCGCCACCGCGTACATCCCGAGCGGGAAGATGATGCTCCACAACGTCGCCTCGTAGATCAGCGGCACCCGCCGGCTCACGTGCCGCCACCAGCCGACCGCGAACAGCACGGGGATCAACCAGGTCGCGCACGCCCAGAACATCACCGCCAGACCGGCGATCAGGTCCCGGGTGGCGTCGACCATCGGGGCGTCGGCCATCTCGACGATCCGGGCGCCGGCGAGCACGGTGATCGCGAGTGCACCCATCGACACCCAGTACGGCGGGCTCAGCTCCTCCGGTGTCAGGTCGTAGAGCATCAGCCTCAGGGACACGAAGATCGCGGCCGCGACGTAGAGGAACACCCCCACCGACCAGGAGGTGACCGCGAGCAGCGCGAGCTCGCGCCGCCCCGTGTCGTAGACCGGTTCCAGGGTCGCCGCGGCGGTGGCGACCGACTGGCTGGCCACGACCCAGATGAACCAGCTGCCGTTGGCGGCGGCGACCACGGGGCGCTCCTCGCGACCCAGCACAGCGGTCCACGGCACGACGTACCCGAGCACGAACCAGGTCAGCCCCGACAGCGCGAGGAGCACCGCGGTCGCGGTGTAGGCGCCGTCGAGGCTGAGCCGGACGCCGAGCACGTTCGTCCCGGCGACGAAGGTGAAGAAGCCGAAGCCGCGGCGGGGGTCGGTGAAGTCGCCGACCACCGCGTGCCGGTAGGCGAGGAACCGCCACAGCGTCAGCGGCAGCAGGATCACGAACGCCGCCGCGCACACGGCGAAGAGCAGGTCGGAGACGAGGTTGAAGCCGCGCAGCT
Source organism: Nocardioidaceae bacterium (assembly GCA_025966335.1). GTDB lineage: Bacteria > Actinomycetota > Actinomycetes > Propionibacteriales > Nocardioidaceae > Nocardioides_C. The sequence goes on along the minus strand of JAICRS010000002.1, from coordinate 16,834 downwards.
CCATGCCGACCGAGATGATCCCGCTGGCCATCACCAGCGCGAAGTATCCGGGCGTGAGCCCCTCGACGGCACGCCGTACCCGGTCCATCAGTGTCTCGTCCACTGACGGGAGGCTACCGGCCAACACCCTCCGTGCGCGGCAGCAGCGTGCGCCGGTCGTCCGGCAGCCGGCGGGTCCGCCCGCTCCGGTCGAGGTGGTCCAGCAGCGGCAGCACCACCCGGCGGCTGGTGCCGAGCCGGACCCTGGCCTGGCTGGTGGTGAACGGCTGCGGCAGCTCCTCGAGCCAGGTCACCGCGAGCTCGTCGGCACCGGGCAGCAGCACGATGCCGTCGGCCACGCGCAGCAGCCGGCCGGCCCGCGCGGCCGCGGCGACCGCGCGGGTGTCCAGGCGCAGCGCGCGCAGCCCGGCAGCAGGGGGTGCGGCGAACGGCGCGCCGGCCAGGTCGTCCTCCAGCGCGGCGAGTGCCCGTTCCAGCCCGTCGGGGAGTACGGCGGCGCGTCCGCCAGTGACCCGCCCGTCGACCACTCGGAGCTGCCCGGAGACCAGCGGAGCCACGAGGTCGCGGGTCGGCAGGCCGAGGCTCTGGGCCACGGCGGCCACCGGGATCCCGTGCTCCATCGGGTGCTCGCGGTCGTGCACGGTGACCAGCTCGGTCAACCGCCCGCGCAGCTCCTCGGCGTGCGCGGGGCTGAGCAGCCAGTCCCCCGCGACCACGCCGGCGCGGTCGGCGTCGCGGACGTCCACCCCGAGCCGGGACAGCGTCGAGAGCTGCACCTGTCCACGCCGGGCGAGCTCGCGGTCCAGCGTCGGAGTGCCGTCGAGCCCGGCAAGGTCGCAGGCCAGTGCCGTGGCGGCTCCGCGTCTTCGCAGCGGCGCGGGCGCCGGGTCCAGCACGGTCAGCCCCCACACCGCGCGGTTGCCCGGGTCGCGCAGCAGCGCCCGGTCCCCGATCCTCAGCGGCAGCGGCCGTTCCAGGGTGAGCCGGGCATGTCCCCGGTCCAGCGGCCGGCACCGGACACCCACCGCGGTCGCGCCGATGTGCAGCAACCCCTCCCCCGGCACTCCCGTTGAGACGCGCCCTTTTCCCCGTTGAGGCGCGGAGTTTTCGCCGTTGAGACGTGCAGAATTCCCGGCCGTACGCCGACCCGGGCCGCTCGGACCGGCCCCGGCGGCAAGCCGCACGTCGACCACGTCGGTGAACCGCCACGCGTCCGGCGCGACCAGGACACCGTCGCGGTCCAAGGACTCGACGCCCGGACCGGTCAGGTTCAGCGCCACCCGGGCCACGCCGACGGCCGACTCGACCGGTTCGCCGAGGGCCTGGACGCCCCGCACCCGGACCGCCCCCGTCCCCGGGGCCCCGACCTCGAGCGTGTCCCCCACCGAGATCCGTCCGGCCGGTAAGGTCCCGGTCACCACGGTGCCGGCGCCGTTGACGTGGAACGAGCGGTCCAGCCACAGCCGCACGTCCGCCGCCGGATCGGGCGCCGGCAACGACCGGACCAGCTCGACGAGGTGGCCGCGCAGCTCCTCGAGCCCGGTTCCGGTGTGCCCGCTGACGGCGACCGCGGGTGCGTCGCGCAGCGAGGTCCGGGCCAGCTCCGCGCGGGCCCGGGCCAGCGCGGGCGCGGGGTCCGCGAGATCGGAACGGGTGACGGCCAGGACGCCGCGGGACACCCCGAGCGCGTCCAAGGCGGCAAGGTGCTCGGCCGCCTGCGGCATCCAGGGGTCGTCGGCCGCCACGACGAACAGGACCGCCGGGACCGAGCCGATCCCGGACAGCATGGTGGCGACGAACCGTTCGTGGCCGGGCACGTCGACGAAGGCCACCTGACCCACCTCGGGCAGGCCGGTCCAGCAGTAGCCGAGCTGGATGGAGAGGCCGCGCCGCCGCTCCTCCTCGAGCCGGTCCGGGTCGGTGCCGGTCAAGGCCCGGACCAGGGTGGACTTGCCGTGGTCGACGTGGCCGGCGGTGGCAATCACGTGCACGGTCAGCCCTGGGTCGTCTTCGCGGCCCGGCGTACCGCCTCGACGACGGCCGCGTCGGCCCCGGCCGGCACCGCGATCAGGTCCAGCAGCAGCCGACCGCGCTCCACGTGCCCGACGACGGCGGGCTGTCCGGCCCGGAGCGGCTCGGCCAGCTCCGAGGGCAGCGCCACCGCGGCACTGGGCAGGACGACGCCGGGGGCCCCGCCTCCCCCGACCGCTGCCGACGAGGGCACGGCCTCGGCCGGCACCGCCCCGCCGAGCTCGACGCAGATCTGGCGGGCGCGACGCATCAGGTCCTCGTGGTCGCCGGCGAGGGCCGCGGGCACCGGTGGTGTCGGTCCGGTCAGCGTCGCCTCCAGCGCCGCCAGGGTCAGCTTGTCGACCCGCAGGGCGCGGGCGAACGGGTGCCGGCGCAGCGACGCCACCAGCGAGGCCTCACCGAGCAGCAGCCCGCACTGCGGTCCGCCGAGGAGCTTGTCACCGGACGCGGTAACCAGCGCAGCGCCCGAGCGCAGACTCGTCGCGGCGCTCGGTTCGTCCGGAAGCCGGGGGTGCGGGGCGAGCAGCCCCGAGCCGATGTCGGCGACCACCGGCACCGGCAGGGTCGCTACCTCGGCGATCGAGACCGTGGACGTGAACCCGGAGACGACGAAGTTCGAGGGGTGCACCTTCAGCACAAACCCGGTGTCGTGATCGACCGCGTCCTCGTAGTCGGCCAGGCGGACCCGGTTGGTGGTGCCCACCTCGCGCAGCGTCGCGCCCATCGACTCGACCAGCTCGGGGATCCGGAAACCGTCCCCGATCTCGACCATCTCGCCGCGGGCGACCACCACGTTGCGGCCGGCCGCGAGCACACGGGTGACCAGGGCCAGCGCGGCGGCGCCGTTGTTGACCACGTGCACGTCGCCGGCGTCGGGCACCGCAGCGGCCAGGGCGGCCAGCGTCCCGCGGCCACGCTTGTCCCGTCGGCCGGTCGCGAGGTCCAGCTCCACGTCGGTCGCGCCCGCGGCGACGGTCATCGCATCCACCGCCGCGTCGGACAGCGGCGCCCGCCCGAGGTTGGTGTGCACCACCACGCCGGTCGCATTGACGACGCGCCGCAACGACGAGGCGCCCTCCGGCAGGGACGCGAGCACGAGCGGCACCACGTCCGCGGGCGTGAGCTCGCCGGCGCGGCACCGGTCCAGCACGGCCACCACGGTCTGCTTCACGATGCCGGGTCCCAGCCGGAGCACGGCCTCGCGGACCGAGGGCTCGGCGAGCACACTGTCGGTGCGCGGTGTCGACCGGCGCCGGTCCTCCAAGGCACGTCCTTCCGGGGCTGGACTCGGTTCCGGTGTGGGACACCCGGAATGTTCCTGTGGCTGCCCATCCTAGGCAGCGACGTACCGCGACGGTCACTGACTAGGCTCTCCCCGTCCAGTCAGCCGTCGAGAAATGGGTTCACCGGGGCATGCCGTTCTCGCGGATGCAGGTGCATGCTGGTGGCACGGCTTCGAGAAAACCACCAGCCGTACCGGTGTGCAGCGGGGACTCCGGTTCAGAGGTATCCAGGCAATCCCCGGGTGCGACCTCATCCCCGCCCCATCTCCAGCGAGGACGTACGTTACGTCCGCTCGGTTGACCCGCCGGCTCTTTCCGATCGCCTGCGAAGACACGGCGCGGCGACGTAGCCTTTGCGGGCTACAGCCCCCGGTGGGCAACCCCCGGCCCCGCCGATCCTCTCAGCCTCCGCCCGTCCAAGGAATCCCCCATGCCTCGCGCCCGCACGCTTTTCGCCATGCTCGCCGCCATCCTCCTGGCTACGGCCACCTATGCCGGCACCGCTGTCGCAGCCGTACCGCCCGGAGCCCCCGGTTCGTGTGCAGCGACGCTGATCACCGGCACTCCGGACGACTACCGCATCACCTGGACCCGCCCGCTCTCGGACGGCGGCGCTCCGATCTGGCGTTACGCGATCAAGGTGAAGGGCCAGTCGTCGCCGGTTGTGACGCTGAGCTCGGTCAACAAGCAGACCGAGAACCTGGTCCGGGCCTATGACTGGACCGGCACGATCAAGGGGACGTCACCGCTCACCTTCCAGGTGCGGGCGATCAACTCGTCGGGCTTCGGGGCCTGGTGCAACGCTGTCGCCGCCTCGACCGCGACGCCCACTCCCACACCCACTCCCACACCCACGCCCACGCCCACGCCCACTGCCACTGCCAGCGTGACGCCGAGCCCGACACCAACTCCCACGCCGACCCCGACCCCGACCCCGACGCCCACGCCGACGTCGACGGCCACGCCGTCCCCGACGGCGACGCCGGCGCTCGTCAGTGCACCGTTCGTCGCGTACGGCGAGTCGTCGTTCTTGCAGTCCGAGCTGACCGGCGCGCCGATCGACGAGGCGCTCACGACACAGTTCCGCAGCTTCATGGCGACGCACCCCGAGCAGACGACCGCCTACCCGATCATCCGCGGCGTCGGCAGCAACAGGTGGGGCATGGTCTACGACCTGGCCGACTGCAGCGACCCGGTCTGGAAGATCGGCACCGTGACGGGCAGCGCGCCGTCGACGTGGGCAGCACTGAAGACGACCGGGTTCCACGCGGCCGCGGACCTGGGCTCCCGCTTCACCGGAACCAATGACTCTCCGTTCGTGGTGGTCGACCGCTGCACCGGCATCTCGGTGTGGGCTGCGAACGCCGCGCAGGGCACCGGCAACGTGATCAACGTGTCGAGCTTCGGCGCGTTCCGGCACGACTCGAACGGCCTGGACAGGCGCAACCCGCTGTCGAACAGCTCCCAGAACCACCGGTCCCGTGGAGTGATCCCGGACTCGATGATGATCCGCAAGGACTTGATGGACCACGCGAAGGCGACCGGCACCGACCTGCAGCACGTGCTCGAGATGTTCCTCGTCGAGACCGACTCCGCGGCCGGACACGTCCACCCCATGGTCGGCTCGGAGTCCGACAAGTCCGGTTTCGGCGCTGAGGGCACCCGCGTCGCGATCAGCCCGACTATCGACCTTGCCGCACGATCGTGCTCCCCGGAGGCCTTGGTGATCGCGCGAACCCTGCAGAACTATGGCGCCTACATCGGCGACAACTCAGGGTCGAACACCACGCTCAAAGCCGAGCAGGAGTCCGCGGCCCACCCCGTCTGGGGTGGAACCCTCGTGGCGGGCGAGCTTGCCGGCTGCATCGCCTGGAACGACTTCGTCGTGATTCGACCCGGCTGGCAGTAGCGCACATGACTGTTGGCGGAGGCGGACGGGAATCGAACCCGCCTGACCGAGATACTCGGTCACTACGGTTTTGAGGACCGCGCCCGTCACCAGACGAGAAACGCCTCCGCGGACACTCTAGGGCTACGTTGAGACCATGACCACCATCGACTCTGCCGTGCGCTTGACCCAGTACGCCGCCGGGGGCGGCTGTGCCTGCAAGGTTCCGCCCGGCGAGCTGGAACGGGTCCTGGCCGACCTGCCGACCAGCCGTGAGGGCGGTGACCTGCTGGTCGGCTTGGACAACGGCGACGACGCCGCTGCGGTCCGGATCGACAAGGACCGGGCGGTGATCGCGACCGCCGACTTCTTCACCCCGGTCGTCGACGACGCCTACGACTGGGGCCGGATCGCCGCCGCCAACGCGCTCTCCGACGTCTACGCCATGGGCGGCACGCCGGTGGTCGCGGTGAACCTGCTCGCCTGGCCGCGCGACCGGATCCCGTTCGAGCTCGCCGCCCAGGTGCTGCGCGGCGGTGCCGACGTCTGCGCCCAGGCCGGCGCGCACCTGGCCGGCGGACACAGCATCGACGACCCCGAACCGAAGTACGGCCTCGCGGTCACCGGCATCGGCGACCCGGCACGGCTGCTCCGCAACGACGCCGCCGTCGCCGGGACCCCGCTCACGCTGACCAAGCCGCTCGGTCTCGGGATCCTCAACAACCGGCACAAGGCGACCGGGGAGGTCTTCCCCGAGGCGGTCGAGGTGATGACCACGCTGAACCGGGACGCGTCCCGCGCGGCCCTCGAGGCCGGTGTGTGCTGTGCCACCGACGTCACCGGCTTCGGACTGCTCGGCCACCTGCTCAAGCTGGCCCGGGCCAGTGGCGTCGGTGCTGTCATCGACGCCGCGGCGGTGCCCTACCTCGACGCCGCCCGGCCGTCCCTGGCCGCGGGGTACGTCCCCGGCGGCAGCCGCCGCAACCTGGACTGGGTCCGCCCTCACGTGCGGTCCACGGTCTCCGACGACGAGCTGCTCCTGCTCGCCGACGCGCAGACCTCCGGCGGCCTGCTCGTCGCCGGCGAGCTTCCCGGTCACCCGGTGATCGGCGAGCTCGTCCCCGCCCGTGAGCAGCTGATCGAGGTCCGCTGACCGTGTGACGTTGCCTGTTCGGGCAAGACGGACTCGCGCGCGGCCCTAGGATGTGGCGACACATTTTACTTCTCGGGGAGAACCAAACCGTGACCAGACGCACCCTGCTGCGTGCCCTCACCGCCACCACGCTCAGCGCCGGCCTTGCTGCGACGATGCTGCCGACGAACGCGATGGAGGCGACGGCCGGTTCGAGCCGGTCCGGTGACTCACTGTTCCCCTCGATGGGCAACGGCGGGTACGACGTCACCCACTACGACATCGACCTCAGCTACCGGCCGCGGAACGAGCGGATCGTGGCCACCACGGCGGTGCATGCGGTGGCCAAGCAGGACCTGACCTCGTTCAACCTGGAGCTGCGCGGGCTCGTTATCACCAGGGTCGCTGTCGACGGGGTACCCGCCGAGCATGTCCGCGACCGCGCCGAGGCGACCGTGTCCCTTCCGGAGGCCCTGCCTGCCGGTGAGGCGTTCACGGTCGTCGTCGAGTACGCCGGCCGTCCCCGGGCCCTGAGCGGCGGGGGCCTCGGCGGCGAGGGCTGGATCGCCACCCCGGACGGGGCAACGGTGCTGTCCGAGCCGAACGGCGCGATGACCTGGTTCCCGGTGAACAACACACCGCGCGACAAGGCGACGTACGACATCTCCGTCGACGTGCCCAACCGGCTCAAGGCGGCCTCGAACGGACTGCTGATCGGCCGCGACCGCGGACCGCGGCGGACCACCTGGCACTGGCGCGAGACCCGACCGATGGCCGCCTACCTCGCCACCGTCTCCATCGGCAGGTACCGGATGTTCCGCGACACCACCGCGTCCGGCGTCCCGCTGATCTCCTTCGTCGACGTCAAGGCCGGCCGGGCGAAGCGGGAGCGACGCAACCTGCCCAAGGTGATGCGGTTCCTGGAGAAGCGGTTCGGGCGCTACCCGTTCGCGTCCTCCGGGATGATCATCGACAACATCGACGTCGGCTACGCCCTGGAGACCCAGGGCCGCCCGGTCTACCCGCACGACGCGCCGGCGTGGCTGATGGTGCACGAGCTCGCGCACCAGTGGTTCGGCAACTCGGTGACGCCGCGCGACTGGAGCGACATCTGGCTCAACGAGGGCTTCGCGTCGTACGCCGAGTGGCTCTGGCAGGCGAAGGTGTCCGGGAGGAAGCGTCATGTCGAGCAGGAGATGTTCGACTTCTTCTACGAGGTCTACGGTCCGAAGAACCACCTGTGGCGGGTCACGCCCGGCGATCCCGGCGTGCCGCGGCGGCTGTTCCACCAGGCGATCTACCTGCGCGGCGCGATGACGCTGCACGCGCTCCGGATGGAGGTCGGCGGTCGCGACTTCTTCCGGATCCTGCGGGCGTGGGCACGGCGCAACGAGCACGGTTCCGGGACCACGCCGCAGTTCAAGCGGCTGGCCGAGGAGCTCTCCGGTGAGCAGCTCGACCGGCTGTTCCGAGTCTGGCTCTACACACCGCGGAAGCCGCGCGGCTACTGACGGGTGGCGCAGCCGGGCGTAGGTTCCTGTCCATGTCCTACCCCGAGCCGCGCTACCACGGTGACACCGGCGAGGCGAGCGGCACCTTCCGCCCCGCCGACACGCCCCCGGACATCACCTACGCCTCCGCCGGTGGCGTGCGCGCCCACTACCTGGCGACGGGCGCGATGACCGGCCACCAGTTCGGGCTGTACCACTGGGACATGGGGGCCGCGCCGTCCGGGCCGGGACCACACTTTCACCGCACGATCACCGAGTCGTTCTTCGTCCTGTCGGGGACGGTACGGCTCTACAACGGCAACCAGTGGGTCGACGCCGAACCGGGTGACTTCTTGTTCATTCCCGAGGGCGGGATCCACGGGTTCCGCAACGAGTCCGGCGCACCCGCCTCGATGTTGCTGCTCTTCACACCCGGCGCCCCGCGCGAGGGCTACTTCGAGGGGCTGGCCGAGATGGCGGCCGGTCGCTGGCAGCCGGACGAGGACGAGTTCGCCGACTTCTGCCTGCGCCACGACACCTACTGGCTCTAGACCGCGGCTGAGCGCCAGGCGCTGAGGTCGATCACCCGGTCCGCGCGCGTCCTGGTCGCCTCGACCAGCCGGGCGTTCGGCTCGTCGACGCGCTCGACCCACGCGCGTGCCTCGCCCTCGCTCTTGCCGAACTCGACGTGGCGGGCCAGCAGCCGCTGTCGGCGCAGCGCCTCGTCGGTCTGCACGAACCAGACCTCGTCGAGCTCCTGGCGCACCGCCCGCCACTCCGGCCGGTCCAGCAGCAGGTAGTTCCCCTCGGTGAGGACCACCCGGTCGTCCGGGGCAACCGTGATCGCTCCGGCGATCGGCTGCTCCAGGCTGCGTTCGAACCCAGGCGCATACACGGCGTACGCCGGGCCCGTCCGCACGCGCTCGAGGAGGGCCGCATAGCCCCACGCATCGAACGTCTCGGGAGCACCCTTGCGACCGAGGAGGCCGAGCTCCGCGAGCGTGGCATCGGCCAGGTGGAACCCGTCCATGGGCACACCGACCGCACCCGGCCCGAGGACTTCGAGCAGCGCCCGGCAGAACGCCGACTTGCCCGACCCCGGCGCGCCGGCCACACCGACCATCCACCTCCGGCCCGACCGGTCGTCGTCAAGCGCGGCCGCAAGAGTCTCGAGCTCCGCACCGTCCGCAGACAGTGCCTGGGTCACGCGCATCCGCCGAATGTAGCGGCCCGGTAGCCGCGGGACGGAACTTCAACTAGCCTCGATGACCACAACACCCTCTCCTGTCACAGGTGCGGGCGTCGTCTACTCCGGGGAAGCTCGTGTTCTTGACCAAGCACCACGTCCTGAGGTGCGCAGTCGCCGCACTCACCAGCACCGTCGTCGCGCTCGGGCTGGCGGTCGCCCCGGCCGGTGCCGCCGAGCTCGGCGCGAAGCCGGACGTCGAACGGGTCCGCCACTTCCAGTCCACGCCGTTCCAGCGGCTGGCCTGGTCCACCGTGCGCGGCGCCGAGTCCTACCAGGTGTTCGTCAAGGGCGCCCGTTACGACCACCGTCTGCCTCGGGAGTGGAAGCTGCTGAAGACGGTCGACCGGAACCGGACGACGGTGTTCGTCGGCGCCGGCCGCACCCGCCAGTTCGGGGTACGCGCCGTGGGTGCGCCCGACGGCATGCGCCATGCGGTGACCGCGATCTCGAGCTTCGGCACGATCTCCCGACCGGCCCGCGTCGCCGCCCTGGACCGGGTCCGCCGATGGCGCACGGTCCGTGACCAGAGCCTCTACCGCAACGTCGCCCTCGAGACGAGCCGCCACCGGGCGAAGCTGCTCCTGCGGTACGCCAAGGACACCTCCACGGTCCGGCTGGTCGCAGCGACCGGGCCGGCGTACGGCGTGGTCGACGTCTACATCGGCCGGGACCGGATCCGGCGGGTCGACCTCGGCAGTTACCCGGCGAACGCGCACAGGCGGATCCGGATCCGGGTCCGGCCGGCCGACAGCGGCACGATCCGCGTGGTCACCCGCGGTTCGGATCCGGTGCGAATCAGCGCCGTCGCGCACACCCGCCGGTCCACCACGGCCACCGAGACACCGCCGGCGCCCTTCGCGCACCCGCCCGCCCGGTCGTTCACGTTCCGCGGCTCGGGCTGGGGACACGGGGTGGGCCTGTCGCAGTACGGCGCGATGGCGATGGCCGAGGCCGGCCGGAGCGTCAGCGACATCCTCGGCCACTACTACCGGGGCACCGAGCTCGGGCGCGCCGACGACAGCCGGCTGGTCGGGGTCAACGTCCGCTACCACGCGGCCCGGATCACCGCCCGGCCGCGCGCACTCACCGGCGAGGCGGCGATGGAGATCTGCGCCATCCGCCGCCACGGGTGCGTCGAGCGGGCGGTGCTGCGCGACACGACGAGTGAGTCGGAGCCCTCCGGACGGGTGCAGCTCACCCGCGGCAACCGAGCTGTGCGGGCCCGCGTGGTCGACGCCTCCGGCGAGGTCAGCACGCTGCGCGGCAACCGGATCAGGATCCGTTGGAGCGGCACCCGACACCTCGCCGGTGATCCGGCCGTCGTCCGGCTCGGCAACAACCGCGAGTACCGCCACGGCGAGCTGGTCATCCACAAGCACGACACCCGGCTGCTCAACGCGGTGGTAAGGATGCGGCTCCAGTCGGAGTACCTGCGCGGCGTGGCAGAGATGCCGTCCTCGTGGGACCTCGAGGCGCTCCGGGCACAGGCGATCATCGCCCGCACGTACGCGCTGCGGACCGGCGCCGGGTTCAAGCCCGACTGCGACTGCAACCTGCGCGACTCCGTGGTCCACCAGGCCTACGTCGGCTGGGGCAAGGAGAGCGAGGGCAACGACGGCCACTACGGCAAGCGCTGGGTGAGCGCGGTCAACAGCACCGACGGACAGGTGCTCACCTACGACGGCGAGCTGGCCGGGACCTTCTACTACTCCTCGTCGGGCGGGCACACGCTGAACTCCGAGGACGTGTGGTCGGCCACCGTGCCCTACCTGCGCGCGGTCGACGACCCGTGGTCGTTGACGAGCGAGAACCCGAACCGGTCCTGGACCACGGTCCGGTGGCAGTCCGCGATGGCGTCCCTGTTCGACCTCGAGGACATCCACAAGATCTCGATCAGCGGGCGGTACGACGGCGGGGCGATCCGGTCCGTCAAGGCGACGGCGAGCACCGGCGAGAGCAGGACCATCACCGGCAAGGCCGACTACCTGCGTAGCCTGTTCGGGCTGAAGTCGGCGTGGGTGCGGTCGATCCGGGAGAGCTACTGACCTGCGAGGCGCCGTTCGTAGTGCACGGCCTCCTGGAGCCGGCCGCCGTGCCCCTCGACCTGCGCCGGTTCGCCAGACACCCGGTGGAAACCGCAGCACTCGAGCACCCGCTGTGAGGCGACGTTGTCCGCCGTGGTCTTCGCCCGGACCACCTGGACCCCGGCCCGTGCCGCCTCAGTGAGGATGAGCCTCAGCGCGGCGCGAGCGTGGCCCCTTCCCGCAGCGGTCTCGGCGATCCGGTAGCCCAGCTCCGCCGAACCGTTCTCGATGTCCATCAGGTTCACCCGTCCGACGACGGCTCCGGCCTCGTCGCGCACCACGAAGAACAGGTCGGTGCCGGCCTCCTGCAGGACGAGGAGGTGCTCGAGTCGCTCGTCGAAGGCGGTGAAGTAGGCGTCGCCGCGGTCCGGGACGGACCGGGCGAAGTAGGCACGGTTGTCGGTCTCGAAGGCGAGGAGCTCGTCGCGGTCGGCTTCCGAGAGTGGGCTGATCCGGGTCACGTCGGACACCTTCTCATCCGACCGCCGATCGTCGTCCACAGATGACCTCTGACCTCTGTCACGGGACCCCGGTCCGACCTACGCTGAACTCATGAAGACGATCCATCTCAGCGAGAGTGAGCTCGCTCTGGTCCGCAACGCGATGCGCGCCTACCTCAACTCGTTCGGCCATGACGAGGCCGACGTGGTGACCGACATCAAGCGAGTCCTCGTCCGCCTGGCCGCAGCCACCGACGACCGCCCGGAGCGCAGCGAGCTGATCGGCTGATCCCGCCCGGCCGCTAGTCTCGGCGCCATGAGCAATCCCGTCATCGTCGTGGTCGGCGCCGGACCGGGTCTGGGTGCCTCGATCGCGCGCCGGTTCGGGAGTGCGGGGTACGACGTGGCCCTCATTGCCCGGTCTGAGGAGAAGCTGGAGGTCCTCGGCAGGCATCTGCAGCAGGCCGGGATCACGACCGGGTGGAGTGCCGTCGACATCACCGACGACGCCGCGCTGTCCGAGGCGATCACCCGGTTCGGTGGACACACCGGTCACCTCGACGTACTCCACTTCAACCCCAGCGTGTTCCGGCAGAAGGACCCGCTCGAGCTGACCCCCGATGAGCTGCTCGACGACGTCCGGCTCGGTGCTGCAGCCTTGTTGACGTCGGTGCAGGCGGCCCGACCATTCATGGGCGCCGGTGCCAGGATCACGGTGACCGGCAGCGTCGCCGCCGATCATCCCTGGAACGAGGCCGCGTCGCTCGGCGTACAGAAGGCCGCACTGCGCAACCTGGTCCACAGCGTCGACGCCACCCTGGCTCCCGACGGGATCCGCGCGATGACGCTGACCGTGCGTGGAACGCTGGATCCGGACACCCGGTTCTCCCCCGATCTCGTCGCCGAGGCGCTCCATCGGGCGGCCACGGTGCCGGAGGAACGCTGGCAGGTCGAGGTGCCGTACGACGGCTAGCCCGATGTGGTTCCATCGAGACGTGGGCATCGAATTTCTCGGGTCGCCACGTCCCACGCTGGGTGTGGAATGGGAGTTCGCGCTGGTCGACAAGACCACGCGCGACCTGTCGAACACGGCTGCCGACCTCTTCGACAAGGTGCACCAGCAGACGGGCGCCGAGCGCGACGAGTCCCGGCTGCACAAGGAGCTGTTGCGGAACACCGTGGAGCTGGTCACCGGCATCTGCGAGACCGTGGACGAGGCGATGGGCGACCTCTGCCAGACCATGGAGGTGGTCTGTGCCGCGGCCGACGAGCTGGGCGTTGACCTCTACGGCGGTGGCACGCACCCGTTCGCGCAGTGGTCGCTGCAGCAGCTGACGCCGGGGCACCGCTACGAGGAACTGATCGCACGCACCCAGTGGTGGGGCCGACAGATGCTCATCTGGGGAGTGCACGTGCACGTCGGGGTGCAGCATCGCGAACGGGTGCTGCCGATCATCTCCTCGCTGCTCAACCAGTTCCCGCACCTGCAGGCACTCTCCGCGTCCTCGCCGATCTGGTCCGGGACGGACACCGGCTACGCAAGCAACCGGGCGATGATGTTCCAGCAGCTGCCGACCGCCGGCCTGCCGTTCCAGTTCGAGCGGTGGGAGGAGTTCGAGGCGTTCGTCGAGGGCCAGGAGAAGACCGGCGTCATCGAGGACCTGACCGAGCTGCGCTGGGACGTCCGGCCGTCGCCGCGGCTGGGCACGGTCGAGGTGCGCGTGTGCGACGGGGTGTCGACGCTGCGGGAGCTGAGGGCCCTGGTCGCGCTCATCCACTGTCTGGTGGTCGATCTCGACGAGCGGCTCGCGGCGGGCGAGACGTTGCCGACGATGCCGCCCTGGCACGTCCAGGAGAACAAGTGGCGGGCGGCGCGCTACGGTCTCGACGCCGAGATCATCCTCGACGCCGCCGGGAACGAGCGGCTGGTGACCGACGACCTCGACGACCTGCTCGAACGGCTCGCTCCGGTGGCGGGCCGGCTCCGATGCACCGATGACCTCGCCTCGGTCGCGGACATCCCGAGATGCGGTGCTTCCTACCAGCGGCAGCGAAAGGTGGCCGAGGAGTCGGGCGGCAACCTGGTGGCGGTCGTCGACTCCGTCGTCCGCGAGCTACAGGCCTGAGGACCGGCAGATCTAGGATGGGCACCATGACCCGGGAGCAGTCGCTGCTGATCGTCGGCGGCGGTGAGGTGGCCGACGCGTTGACGTCGATCGCCGACACGCTCGGCTGGGCCCCGACCGTGGTGGACACGCTCGAGGACACCGTGGCCTCTCTTCCTGCCGTCGACTCGGTGGTGGTGCTCAGCCACCATGACGACGTCGACGGTCCCGCGGTCGCAGCCGCGCTGGAAAGCGGCACGTCGTACATCGGCGCGATGGGCTCGCGGAAGACCCAAGATCGGCGGCGCGAGTGGATGCTCGCCCATGGCGTGACCGAGGACCAGCTGGCTCGGGTGCACACGCCCGTCGGCCTGGACATCGGCGCGAACAGCCCGGCGGAGATCGCGCTGTCGATCGCCGCCGAGATGGTGGCCGTGCGTCGTGGAGTCCAGGGAGGTTCGCTGAAGAACCGGCCGGGCCCGATCCACCCGGATCTCGCGCCGGGAACGGCCGAGTGCCCAGCAGCTCCAGCAGCGGCGCACAGCACGCATCAGTCCTGTTGAGGCCGGGCTAGCCGTCTCGGGCCAGCCGCAGCGCCCGTTTCATGTCGCCGAGGTCGTGATACCAGGTCCGGACCTGAACGATGCAGCGCACCTGCCTCATTCGGCGGTCGTACTCACCGCACTCGGCAATCGACTCGGAGCGCGTGGGCAGCCACGCGTCGGGTTGGCCGTGGTACTCCACGTGAAAGCCATGTGCCCGCGACCCGCTGACCGCGGTGATGGTGCCGTCCGGAGGAGTCCAGCCGGAACGAGCGAACGCCGCGCCACCGATGAACATGAGCATCGCGACGAGTCCGATGACGAGTACGCGCATGTTGAGGTCCCTTGCTGTCGCCGGTACTTTCCTCGGACATTAGGAGGTCTGCCGGCGTATGGCGGTGCCTGTCCTCCGTCCTGTGTCAGGAGCGGCACGCTGCAGGGTTGTGGACGAATCCTGGCGCCTGGCGCAGGACCGCGGTGATGATCCCCCGCCGCGGTTCAGAGCTGAGGTGCTGAACTCATGCGGCGTACGGGTGATCGAGGAACCAACGGTCTTCCTCGGCGAGGTAGCAGCTGGGGCCGTCGTTCATGGCCTCGTCCCGGACGGCGAGGTAGGCGATGGCGTCGACGATCTCAGTCGCCGTGTACTGACTCTCCCAGGACCGCAGGTCTGGCCAGTTCGTGGTGGCGGGCTGTTCGGTCGGCTGCACCCGGTGGCTGAACCCGGCCCTGGTGTGCAGGGTCACGGTCCCGTCATCGTTCTTCTCGACTCCGAACCCCGGAGCGTGCTTGGCCGTGTGGTCGGGCTTGCAGGCGGGCTCGAGGTTCTCGTTCGAGGTGGGCCCGGCGGGGAACTCCTCCACGTGGTCCAGCTCGCAACCGGTGGCCGCGCGATCACAGTTGCGTCGATAGCAGGTCCCGTACCGCAGCACCACATCGCGCCAGATCTCCTTGGTGGGCCGATAGGACTTCGTCGAGAGCTCGACGCACTGGTTCCGCTCGTCGGTCAGCATCCGGAACCAGGTGGAGTCCTCGTCGGCTGCGATTCTGCGGGCCAGCGAGGCCGGGATCGTCGTGCCGCCGGAGAGCATGCCGGGGTGGTCGGAGATGCCCATCAGCGTCTGGATCGGAACGGTCACCGCGAGGATGGGCCTGGCATAGTTCAACGTCGGGAGCCGTCGGACCGACGCTTTGGCACCCTCACCGGTCGACGCGCCTTCACCCTCGCGTTCCTCGTCCTCGAGCTCGGCGTTGGTGGCATCGACCGCCACCCGACCGGCGATCAGGTCGATCGCCAGGTCAGCACGGAGCTGTTCGATCGTGCGCTCGTCACCTTGGGCGCGTAGCGCCTTGGCGATCAGGGTGAGCCGGTGGTCGGCGAGCTGGACGTCCGTCACTGTGTTCCCGATGTTCAGCCACCCGATGCCGTCGTCTCCGAGAGTGGCCTGAGCCTTACGGTCGGCGAAGGCCTGCTTGAACCGCTTCTCGTCCTTTCGCGACTTGAGCTTCTTGACCTCGTAGTTCAACTTGTTCCGCAGCTGCTTCACCGTGCAGTTCACCAACCGTGGCCGTGACGGATCATGATCGGGGATGCGTCTGATCAACCAGGCCGTGAGCCGCTCGGCGAACCGGGCGAACTCAGCCGGTCGATCCAGGCTGAACTTGGCGGTGTCGGCGATCAACGATGCCTTGTAGGGGTCGAGCGCACCGGTGCGGAAGAGCTGCCAGATCCCGAGAAAGTGTTCCTGCAGGGTCCGAGAGGTGCTCAGGCTGCCGCGGACCCGGCCCTCGCTCAGTCCCCACAGCTCACCGGCTTCGACCACCGTCTCCCGGATCGGCGTCATCGTGAAGTGCGGCTCGGCCGCCTTGCGCGCCTTGACATCGGCCTCCATCCTGCGTCTGTATTCCTCCAGCCGGGCGAGCCGCTGGGCGGCATAGAAGTTCATCCTCAGCTCGTCGTCCAGCCCTCCGGCGAGCAGGTCGTGATTGGACAGAGTGCTCAGATCCGCCGCAACCAACTCGGTATCGGTCTTCATTCGCAACCTCCATAGTCTCGAACGTATGTTCGAAGCGTACTTAAGTCGTCCGACACTTCTGGATGACGAGACGGGACCGAGCGCAATAAACGTGACGACTTCTCTTGCCGGGCCTTTCTCAGTTCAGCGCTCACGAGCTGAACTCGGATCGGCCTCCGGCCGCCCCCGGCAGGAGCACCATCCGCGCGAGCGCGAGGCCAAGACACTGGCCGTCCTCGTTCAGCACTCACAGGCTGAAACTCCAACGCCCAACAATCGCTCTCCCCGCGACCGCCATGGTCTCTCTTGGGTCAGCACCTACATGCTGAACGCACACCACCGCGGCCGAAGCACCACCAGCACGAGCACGAGGCCAAAGGCGCTGAGCCGTCCCCATTCAGCACTCACAGGCTGAACTGCAACGGCCCAACGGTCGCGCGGCCCCGCGACGCCAGGGTTCAGCCCTTGCATGCTGAACTCACACCGCCTCCGACTGGAGCGCCACCCCCCGGTACACCTCCAGCGGCTCGGCCTTGCCCTTCACCTCGCGCCGACCCAGCGACTCGGTCACCGCC
>JAICRS010000295.1 GCA_025966335.1 Nocardioidaceae bacterium | reverse complement strand
GCCGATGCTGATCACCGACATTCCGTGCGAGGTGGGCACCGGCATGATCATGTCCTCGACCTGGGTCGGCCGGACGTCACCGACACCGAGCATTGCCGGCACCGAGTGGCCGTAGATGTCGGCGTCGACGATGCCGACCTTGAGGCCCTGGGCGGCCATCGCGACCGCGAGGTTCACCGTCACCGAGGACTTGCCGACGCCGCCCTTGCCGGACGCGACCGCGTAGACCTTGGTCAGCGAGTCCGGCCGCGAGAACGGGATCTCCTTCTGCGTCTGGCCGCCACGCAGCACCTCCTGCAGACCGGAGCGCTGTTCGGGCGTCATCACTCCGAGGGTGAGGTCGACCGAGGTGACCCCGGGGACCTTCTCCACGGCCGCGGTCACGTCGCGGGTGATCGTGTCCTTGAGCGGGCAGCCCGAGACCGTCAGCAGCACCGTGACCGAGACCTTGCCCGCGTCGTCGATCTCGACCGAGTCGACCATGTTCAGCTCGGTGATCGGACGCCGGATCTCGGGGTCGTTGACGGTGGCGAGCGCAGCCTGGATCTGTTCGAGGACCGGGGATGTCATGGTTCAAAGGGTACGTGCCGGACGCCAGCCCTGTTATCGCTGGTCGGGATGGTCTTCGTCACCGACGGGCTGGTCGTCGTCCTGCTGGGAGCGTTCGTCGAGCTCCTGGAGCAGGCCACGCAGCTCGGAGCGGACGTAGTCGCGGGTGGCCACCTCGCCGAGGGCCATCCGCAGGGAGGCCATCTCCCGGGCCAGGAACTCCATGTCGGCGTGCGCGCGGGTGTTCGCGTGACGGTCCTGCTCGGTCACCACCCGGTCCCGGTCCTCCTGCCGGTTCTGGGCGAGCAGGATCAGCGGGGCGGCGTACGACGCCTGCAGGCTGAGCATCAGCGTCAGGAAGATGAACGGGTAGGCGTCCCAGGCCAGCTCTTCTGGGGCCAGCCAGTTCCACGCCAGCCAGATGCTGACGAACAGCGTCATGTAGATCAGGAACTTCGCGGTGCCCATGAACCGGGCGAACCGCTCCGCGAAGCTGCCGAACGCGTCCGAGTCGTAGGTCGGCCGGCGGACCAGCTGCCGACGCGTGTCGCGGGGCTGGTCCAGCCGGGCGCCACGGGGCTCCTGCCGCGGCTCCTTGCGGGCGGAGCTGCGGATGGTGGTCGGTGGCTTATCCATGCAGGCCCCCGTTCCGGCTCGGCCGGTCCCGCCAGTTCTCCGGCAGCAGGTGGTCCAGCAGGTCGTCGACGGTGACCGCGCCGAGCAGCCGGCCGTCCTCGTCGACGACCGGCGCCGCGACCAGGTTGTAGGTGGCCAGGTGCCGGGCGACGTCCTCGAGCGTCGCGGTCGGCGGCAGCGACTCCAGGTCGCTGTCGAGGACGTGGCCGACCAGCGTGGACGGCGGCTCGCGCAGCAGCCGCTGGATGTGGGCCACGCCCAGCATCCGCCCGGTCGGCGGTTCGTAGGGCGCGCGGCAGACGTAGACCAGCGCCGCCAGGGACGGGCTGAGCTCCACGTTGCGCACGTGCGCCAGCGCATCGGCGACCGTCGCGTCGGGCGCCAGGATCACCGGCTCGGTGGTCATCATCCCGCCGGCGGTCCGCTCCTCGTAGGACATCAGCCGCCGGACGTCCTCGGCCTCCTGCGGGGCCATCAGCTGCAGCAGCCGTTCGGCGATCTCCGGCGGCAGCTCCGCGATCAGGTCGGCGGCGTCGTCGGCCGACATCTCCTCGAGCACGTCCGCGGCCCGCTCGTTGTCGAGGTTGCCGAGGATCTCGACCTGGTCCTCCTCGGGCAGCTCCTCGAGCACGTCGGCCAGCCGCTCGTCGTCGAGCGCGGCCGCGATCTCGCCCCGCCGCTTCGCCGGCAGGTCGTGGATCACGTGGGCGAGGTCCGCCGCACGCATCTCCTCGAGCGCCGCGAGCAGGTGGGTGGCACCCTGGCTCTCCTCGGGCAGCGCGAGCCCGTCGACCTCGCGCCACTCCACGACGTGGGTCTGCCCCTTGCGGCCGAACCGCTTCGAACCCTCCTGCAGCGCGACCCGGGACAGCACCCAGTCGCGGCTGCGTGTCTGCTCCATCGCCACGTCGTAGACGGTGCCCTGGATCCCGGAGCTCCGGATCGTCACCTTGCGGTCGAGCATCTGGCCGAACACCAGCGTCTCGGTGGAGCGCTGCTCGAAGCGACGCATGTTGACCAGGCCAGTCGTGATGATCTGGCCGCTGTCCAGGTGCGTGACCCGGGTCATCGGCACGAAGATGGACCGCCGGCCGAACACCTCGACGACGAGACCGAGCACCCTCGGCTGCTGCACTCCGGTGCGCAGCGCCACCACGACGTCTCGAACCTTGCCGACCTGGTCGCCGGCGGGGTCGAACACCGGCAGGCTCGCCAACCTGGCCGCGAAGACGTCCCTCGACGAAGTGCTCACGGTTGAAGAGGTTAGCGGGCATCGTCGGGTCTGCGAGGATTGGTGGCATGCTGCTCGACTTCGATCTGGTCGACGTGTTCACCGACCGCCCGTTCGCCGGCAACCAGCTCGCGGTGGTGCACGGCGCCGAGGGTCTGAGCAGCGACCAGTGCCTGGCCATCGCCCGCGAGTTCAACTTCTCCGAGACCACGTTCCCGGCGGCGGCGGTGACCGAGCGCGGCGAGTACTCCGTGCGGATCTTCACCCCCGGCGGCGAGATCCCGTTCGCCGGTCACCCGACGCTCGGCACCGCCGCGGCACTGCGGGCGCGGGATCTGCTCGCCGGACCCGAGGCCGTCCAGCTCTGCGGTGCCGGGCGGATCGGCGTGCGGTTCCGCGACGACCTGGTGGAGCTGTCCGCGAGCCCTCGTGACCTGCTCGGCCCGCTCGACGACGACCTGGTCGCCGCGCTGCTGGGCGACCTCGGCCTGGCGGCGGCGGATCTCGCGGGGCCGGTGTGGCTCGCCGGCTGCGGCCTGACGTTCGTGCACCTCCCGGTCGTCGACGGCGCGGTGGAGCGTGCGGTGCCCTCACCCCGGCCGCTACGCGAGTACGCCGACCGCCTCGCCGCCGTGGGGAAAGCCGTCGATCCCGTCGAGGGTCTGAACGTGTTCCACCTCTCCGGCACCGGCCGGGAGCTCAACGTGCACGCGCGGGTCTTCGTGCCCGGACTGTCCGTGCCGGAGGATCCCGCCACCGGCTCGGCCGCGGTGGGACTCGGCATCGCCCTCGTCGCCACGGG
>JAICRS010000130.1 GCA_025966335.1 Nocardioidaceae bacterium | reverse complement strand
GGCCTGGAGACCGAGGTCGGCTCGGTGGAGGTCGGCAAGATGGCCGACCTGGTGCTGTGGCAGCCGGCCCTGTTCGGCGTACGGCCGACGACGGTCTTCAAGGGCGGCATGGTGGCGATGGCCGCGATCGGCGATCCGAACGCGTCCGTGCCCACACCGCAGCCGGTGCTTCCTCGGCTCGGGTTCAACGCGAGGAGCCCCGCGGCGACCTCGACCAGCGTCGTCTTCGTCTCGGAGGCGGCGATCGAGGACGGGCTGCCGGAGCGGGTGGCGATCAAGCGGCGGATGGCCCCGATCCAGAACGTCCGGGGCCGGACCAAGGAGGACCTTCCGGAGAACACCGCGCTCCCAGGGATCGAGGTCGACCCGGACACCTACAGCGTCCGCATCGACGGCGAGCTCATCGACCACGAGCCGGCCGTCGAGCTGCCGATGGCGCAGCGGTACTTCCTCTTCTGACCATGGTGGACCACGGCGCGGCGCTGCTGCTGCTCGCTGACGGTCGGTTCCCCGCGGGTGGTTACGCACACTCCGGTGGACTCGAGCCGACCATCGCGGCTGGTCGCGTCCACGATCTCGCAACCCTCGAAGCCTTCCTGCAAGGCAGAGCTCTCACGGCCGGCGCGGTGGCCGCCGGGTTCGCCGCGGCGGCGTGTGGGACGTTGAGCGACGAGGACGGCAAACGTTTCATCGCTCTGGACGCGGAGCTCGATGCCCGGATGCCGTCACCGGCCCAGCGGACGACGTCACGTCAGCTGGGACGTCAGCTGCTCCGCGCGGTGGGCGCCATCCGGCCCGATCCGCGGCTCGAGCACGTCGGCGCCCGGCCGCATCAGCCGATCGGGCTCGGCGCCGCGGTGGCCGTCTTCGGACTCGGCCGTCGCGATGCCGCATGGGTCGCGCTCCACGAGAGCGTGGCCGGGCCAGCCGCCGCGGCGGTGCGGTTGCTCAGCCTCGACCCGTTCAGCACCCATGCCGCCCTGGCACGGCTCGGTCCACTGCTCGACGAGCTGGCCGGATCCGCTGTCGCAGCGAGCCACGGGGAGCTCGATGACCTACCGGCCGGCGGGGCACCGCTTCTCGACATTGCCGCCGAGGACCACGCCGTCCGCCACACACGTCTGTTCGCCTCATGACGGTCGACGAGATATCGGTCGGCTCCCCGGCGGCATCGGCCGATGGCGGGCGACCGGTCCCGCAACAGGTCAGCGGGATGCGCGCGCAGGCCCGCGTCGCGACCGAGCTCAGGACCAGCCCGGGTGGTCGTCAACGCAGCTGCGTCTCGACGCTGCGTTCCCAGGCTCCGCTCGCGCTCCGGCTCACCAGGGCAAAGGCGCGCGAGCCGTGGGCTGCCCACGCCGCAGACATCGCCCGGGTCTCGTTGGCTGCCGGAGCCGGTGGCCCGGTCGGGGGCGACCAGCTGATCCTCCGCGTGGAGGTCGGTCCGGGAAGCTCACTGGTGCTGTCCGAGATCTCGCCCACGCTGCTTCTGCCCGGTCCCCGTGGCGAGCGGTCGGCGACCCACGTCCGGATCCAGGTGGCCGCGGGCGCCACGCTGATCTGGCTGCCCGAGCCGATCATCGCGGCTCGCGGCTGCGACCATGTCCACAACGTCGTCGTCGACCTCGACGAAGGGGCCCGCCTCTTCATGCGCGAGGAGCTGTTGCTGGGCCGACACGGCGAAGAGACCGGACGCGTCACGCAACGAGTAAGTGTCCGGCACGGTGGTCGACCGCTCTACCGGCAGGACATCGGCATCGGCACAGCGGGTGCGGACACGCCCGCTGTCATCGGCCACCACCGCGCGGTCGGGTCCGCGCTGATCGTCGACCCCTCGTGGCTCAGCGATCCACCCTCTGCCCGCGCGCTCCCTGGCGATGCGGCGTTGCTTCCCCTCAGCGGCCCCGCCGCCCTGATCACCGCCTCGGCCGGCGACAACCTCGAGCTGCGCGCTCAGCTCCATGCGGGGTTGACGGCGCTCGGGCCGCCCTGGGATCCCGGTCGGTGAGCTGACGCACGAGCACCGGAAGCATCGCGAACACGAGGAGGAGCATTGTCGAACGAGCAGAGTCCAGCGCCGGCACAGCGCAGAGCGCTGCGGCTCGGAGTGGCCGGGCCGGTGGGCACCGGGAAGAGCTCCTTGATCGCGACCGTGTGCCGCAACCTCGCCGACGAGCTGAGTCTCGGTGTGATCACCAACGACATCTACACCGACGAGGACGCGCGGTTCCTTCGGTCGGCCGGAGTGCTGCCCGGCGAACGGATCCGAGCGGTGGAGACCGGCGCGTGTCCACACACCGCCATCCGGGACGACATCACGATGAACCTGCTCGCGGTGGAGGACCTCGAACGGGACTTCGCGCCGTTGGACGTCGTCCTCGTCGAGAGTGGCGGTGACAACCTGACGGCCACCTTCTCACCGGGGCTGGTCGACGCCCAGATCTTCGTCCTCGATGTGGCCGGCGGGGGAGACGTGGCGCGCAAGGGCGGCCCCGGTATCGCCCGCGCCGACCTGCTGGTGATCAACAAGACCGACCTCGGCCCGCACGTGGACGTGGACGTCGGCCGGATGGTCGCGGACGCCGCCACCGCTCGAAACGGCGCACCTGTGCTGGCGCTGTCCCGGAAGGACGAGGACTCCGTCGAGAAGCTGTGTGCCTGGGTGCGTTGGATCAACCGGGAGCACCGCCATGGAAGACACCTGCCGACCGACCCCGGACCGATGGCCCCGCATTTCCATGCATCCGGAGAAGCCGACGAGCTGTTCCACACCCACGACGAGACGAGATGACTCGCCCCCGCAGCTGACCACGGCGACTCGGGTGGAGGAACGGAACAAAGGAGGCGGCCGTGCGGGCGAAGACCGAGGAACAACAACTCGAACGGCTGCTCAGGCAGGATCCGTCGGGAGCTCGTGCTTACCTCTACCAGACTCCGCCTCAGCCCCTGCTCCGCACCGTGAGGCGGCTGAGCCGTGCCGACCGTGCCCGAGCCTTCCGTCTGTTGAACGAAGCCGAGGCGCTCCCGCTGTTCGTGGGCCTGGACGCCAGTGAGCAGACCGACCTGATCACCGATCTGCCGTCGTCGTCCCGGGCACATCTGTTCGACGGACTGGAACCCGACGACCGCGCGCGTCTCCTGGACCAGCTCCCTGCGACCGTGTCAGCGCCGCTTCTCGCAGGACTCGAGGAAACCGACCGGGCGGCGACGTTGGGGCTGACGGCGTACCCCGCTCGCTCCACCGGCCGGGTGATGAGCCCCGAGGTGGTCAGCGTCCGCAACGACCAGTCGGCTTCCAGCGCGCTGGCGCACGTGAGGGAGCACGGCTCGACGGCAGAGACGGTGTACATGCTGCCCGTCCTCGGGCAGGACGACCGCGTGGTCGGAGTGGTCAGCCTGCGGCGACTGCTCTTCACCGAGCCCGACACGCCCCTTCACGAGGTGATGTCTGCTCACGCGATCACGGTCTCGGTCGACCAGGACCCTGAGGAGGCCGCCCGGGTGGTCCGGGCAGCCCGGCTGATCGCTGCCCCGGTCGTCGACTCCGGCGGCCGCCTCGCAGGAGTGCTCACCGTCGACGACGCGATGCGGATCCTCGCCGACGCCGAGGAAGAGGATGTAGCGCGAAGTGCAGGCAGCATCCCGCTGCGCCGTTCGTACCGGGCAACGCCGGTGTTCGAGCTGGTCCGTTCCCGGATCGGTTGGCTGTTGGTGCTCATCGTGGCCGCGACGCTGACCGTGAACGTGCTCGACTTCTTCGAGGAGACGCTGGCACAGGCGGTGACTCTTGCCCTGTTCGTGCCACTGCTCATCGGAACCGGTGGCAACGCCGGCGCGCAGTCGGCGACGACGGTGGTGCGAGCGATGGCCGTCGGAGACGTGGAAGATCGCGATGTGCCTCGTGTGGTGGCCCGCGAGGTCGGCGCGGGCGCCGTACTGGGGGTGATCCTTGCCGCAGTCGCCGTCGTGCCCGCAGCGCTGTTCGCTGACTTCGGTATCGCCGTTGTGGTGTGTGTATCCCTCGTGGTCATCTGTGTCCTTGCCACGTTTGTGGGCTCGGTGACCCCACTTGTCGCTCGCCGCATCGGAGTGGACCCTGCGGTGGTCAGCGCGCCCCTGATCAGCACGCTCGTGGATGCCAGCGGCCTCATCATCTACTTCCTCGTCGCCCGCGCCGTGCTCGGCCTCTCGTAGTCGGTATGGATCCGGCGTCCGAGGCCAGGGCGCCTGGTCCGGGGCTGTCGAGGGCGTGGCTGGCGTGGGTCAACAGCAGTGGGCATGCTGGGGGTGTGCGAATGAAGGAGGCCGGTATGGAACGCGAACCCGCCAAGGACGCTGCTCGGGAAGAAGCTGAAGTGGCCGGAGGCGACACCGAGGAGGAACCGAAGGAACGGTCGGGGGAGCGCGCCGAGGACCCGAAGATCGAGGACGACGGCTCGGTCCCTCGCAAGCACATCAGTCGTTGGAAGGGTGAGGGCGGCTCCTGGTTGCCGACCGACTGAGCATTCGCCGCGTCGACGACGTCGACCTGCCCCCCATGGGCTAGACCATTGACTTTCGGAATGGCCCGTTTGGTAGGGGCATGGGGCGTTCTGTGCCGGGCCATCGAGCCCGGAGGCAGGTGTCGAAGACATCCGGCAGTCCGAGGGCGGCGAACTCCTGGCGTTGGGCAACCGCTCGACGGCGTCCCTCGGACCAGGAGGTCCATCATGAAAATTCCCCGACTGTACGCATCAACCGGAGGCGCAGCTCTCCTGTTGACTGCCGCACTCACGGCGAGCCTCACCGGAGGGCCCGCCACCGCCGACCAGGACGGCAACGACCACAGGCAGCGCTCCGAGGTGAAGGCGCACCTGGATCCGCTGAACAACTCAGGCGTCACCGGTGAGGCCGAGGTCAAGGTGAAGAACCATCGGCACCTCGACATCGAGGTCGAGGCGGCCGGTCTCCTTGCCGGCGCCCCCCATGCGCAGCACATCCACTTCGGCGAGCAGGCCCGGCACGAATGTCCGACCGTGGCCGACGACTCGAACGGAGACTTCCGGCTGACCACGGCTGAGGGCCTTCCGGGTTACGGACCGATCCAGGTCTCCCTGACCACACGCGGAGACACGAGCCCGGGCAGCGGTCTGGCTGTCACCCGCTTCCCGACAGCGGACAACGGCCGTATCGACTACGACCGGGACACTCGGACATCGCCCGAGGTCGCTCGCGCCATCGCGCGCGGAGAGGCCGTTGTGGTCATCCACGGAGTGGACTACAACAACAACGGAACCTACGACTTCGACAGTGCGGGGGCGAGCGAGCTGGACTCGACCTTGCCCGCTGAAGCCACAGACCCGGCAGCGTGTGGAGTCCTGCAGATGGACTAGCTCCCGGCCGAGTCACGGCGTGGGGTCCAGCGCGCACGCTGGGCCCCACGCGTCTGCTCAGCCGAAGAGGAGCTTGGCCTGGTCGATCACGAGCACCACCGAGAACCCGCCGTAGAACAGCACCGCCCAGCTGATCGCGACCAGCCGTCCGCCGGTGAGCCCGATCTCGCGCGGCAGGACGCCGCGGTTGAGCTGGAGCAGCAGGCAGGAGTACACGAACATCACGAGGCCGTTCAGCGCGGAGGCGATCACCAGCAGGACCAGCGGCTGGGTGACGCCCGAGAGCAGGATCACCGAACCGAACAGGATCTCCAGCCAGACGGTGGCGAAGTACAGCCTGCTCTCGGTCCACCGGTCGTTGTTGCGCAGCGCCCCGGTCTTGAGCACGTCGGCGGTCAACCGGCCCACCATGTCGAGCACGGTGAGGTTGGTGGAGAACAGCACGACGGTGCCGATCAGCCAGAACACCGTGCCGAGCCAGTCGCCCTGGGAAGCCTGGAGCGCCTCACCCTGGACCCGGATGAAGTCGAAGCTCTCCTCCGCGACGCCGGTGCCGACGGTGACGAACGTCAAGGCCATGAACACCAGCAGCGTGATGCCGCCGATCACGAAGAACGTGAAGAACTGCTCGCGGTTGGCGACCTTCCACCAGGCGTTCCAGCGGCGCATGTTCTCGTCGTCGCGCCTGAAGAAGTACCCGGTGGTCGGCGCCGCGACCTCGTCGCCGGTGAAGGGAGAGACGACCTTCGGCAGGTGGGCGCCCATGCCCAGTCCTTTGTCGCGGACCCAATTCGACTGCACCAGGTTCATCGCCCCACCGGCGCCGGCGAAGGCGATCGCCCCGAGCAGCGTGGCGGCCCCGATCGACGACACCCCGTCCGGGATCCTGTCGACCTCGACGAACCCGCGACCGAGTGCGGCGTACCCGTCGCCGCCGATCAGCACGAACGCCGTGTAGATCACGAACAGGACGATCAGCGCGACCATGAAGAACTGGATCTTCTCCACCGTCCGGTAGACGACCGGGGACAGGGTGAGCACCGTCCCGATCAGCACCAGCACCCCGATCGTGACGTAGGGGATGATGTCCTCGGAGAACCCCAGGGCGAAGCTGAGCGTGGTGGTGCCGCCGGTGGCCCAGCCGGGCCAAGCCCAGGGCACGACGGTCATGACGATGAACAGCAGACCCCATGGCTTCCACATGCGGGTGAACCCGGTGACCGCGGTCTCCCCGGTGGCGAGGGTGTACCTCTCGATCTCCATGTTCAGGAAGTACTGCGTCCCGACACCGAGGACGACCAGCCAGACGAGGGCCAGACCGACCTGGGAGGTGATGTAGGGCCAGAGCACATACTCACCGGACCCGATCGCTCCGGCGAGCAGCAGGACGCTCGGGCCGATGACGTGCTTCATCGGCAGCGGCTCTGGAAGGTCGGTGTAGGCGACCGGTGGTAGATGTTTGCTGGGGATCTCCGTGGCGGTGCCCGCGGTGTCTCCTCCTACCTGTTTCATCGAATCGGACATGTCGTCAATCTCCTTTGTGAGGTGGGCCGAACAGATTGATCCCTCGAATGGATGCGTCGAGCACCTCGACGGTGTGGGCCAGCGCGATCGACCCGCCGGATCGGGCGACGGCGGAGCCCACTTGCATGAGACAGCCGGGGTTGGCGGTGACCATGACCTCGGCTCCGGTGGCGAGTACGGCGGCGGCCTTGCGGTCCCCGAGCTCGCGGGCCGGCTCCGGTTGCAGCACGTTGTAGACGCCGGCGGAACCGCAGCAGATCTCCGGGTCGGCGATCTCGCGCACCTCGAGCCCCGGGATGCCGGCGAGGAGCTGCCGGGGCTGCGCGCGGATGCCCTGCGCGTGCGCGAGGTGGCAGGCGTCGTGGTAGGCCGCGACGATGGGCAGCGGGTGCCGGGGCGCCACCGGGCCCAGCTCCACGAGGAGCTCGGAGACGTCGCGCACCCGGTCCGCGAACGCCCTGGCCCGTGTGGCGTACGCCGGGTCGTCGGCGAGCAGCTCCGCGTAGTCCTTCATCGCCGAGCCGCATCCCGCCGCGTTGACCACGACGTACTCGACACCTTCCGCGTCGAAGGTGTCGATCACGCCGCGGGCGAACCGCTGGGCCTCGTTCTCGCGCCCGATGTGCACGCTGAGTGCGCCACAACAGGCCTGGCTCGCGGGCGTGACCACGTCACAGCCCTCGGCCTGGAGCACCCGCGCGGTTGCCGCGTTGACGCCGGGGAAGAACTCGCGCTGCACGCAGCCGAGCAGGAGCCCGACCACGGCGCGGCGGGTGCCGCTGGCCGGCAGCCGTTCGGGGATCGCCACCCGCGGACCGAGCCGGGGAGCCAGTGACTCCAGCGTGCCCAGCTTCGGGACCCGCTCCAACAGGCCGGTACGCCGGACGGCGCGCTCGAGGCCGCTGCGCTGGTAGACCCGCAGCGGACCGCGCAGCAGCCGCAGGCGCCGTGGGTAGGGGAACAGCGCGAAGATCGCGGCGCGCAACGCCTTGTCCCAGCGGGTGCGGTCGTGCCGGCGTTCCACCTGCGCGCGGGTGGCCTCGATCAGCTTGTCGTACTGGACACCCGATGGGCAGGCCGTGACACACGCCATGCACCCGAGGCACCTGTCGAAGTGCTGGACCATCGAGTCGGTCATCGGCTCCCCGCTGAGCCCCTGCTCCATCAGGTAGATCCGGCCGCGCGGGCTGTCCATCTCCTCGCCCCAGATGGAGTACGTGGGACACGTCGGCAGGCAGAACCCGCAATGCACACAGTCGTCGACAAGGGCTGCCGACGGAGGCCGGTGCTCGTCGAAGGCCGGGGTGATGTCCACGTCAGATCCCTCCGACGAACCGGCCCGGCGAGAGCCTGTG
>JAICRS010000133.1 GCA_025966335.1 Nocardioidaceae bacterium | reverse complement strand
GCGGCGGAGGGCCCGGTCGCCGCGGTGTGCCACGTCGCCGGCCAGGTGCACCACGTCGGGCGCGGACAGATCGCGGTCCCGCCGGCCTAGCGTCGGCTCAGGTCAGCTCAGCTTCGGGCGTCGCTTCATCCGGCGGTGGAACACCTTCGGGAGCGGGCCGCGGGTGGTGGCCCGGGTCGGTCCGGGTTCCGCGCGGTGGGAGGCGTCGCTCAGCGCGCCCGGTGACTCCACCACCGCGTCGGTCGGGGCGAGCCGGGTGACCACGCTGTGCTCGGCCCAGTCCGCCGCGGCGGTGCTGAGGTCGTCGAGGTTGAGTCGGGCCGACACGAGTGCGCCGGTGACCGGTTCCCACAGCTCGTCGGTCGGGTGGACCACGGATGCGGCCGCGACCCAGGTGAGCAGCCGGCCGCCGTTCTCCTTGCTGCGCATCACCACCTCGACGCTGCTGGTGTCCTCGATGCCCGGCAGTGGCTGCTCGGCGCCGCCGGAGACCAGGTAGAGCGCGTCGTCGAGCCAGACGTGCCAGGCCGCGTGCTCCCGTCCGTCGTAGCGCAACCAGCACACACCGGTCTTCTTGCCCAGCTCCTGGGTGAGCGCGGCGAGGAACGGGTCGTCGGCGGGTCCGGTCACGGGAAAGAGACTGCCACAGAATTTTGCAAGGCCTTCACGGCACGCTGGCATCGTCCGACGACACAGATGGAACGCAGGACATGGAGGCAACCATGATCACGGTGAGCAGGCGGTCCGCCTTCGTGGCCCTGGGCGGGTCCGCTCTGTCCGGGATCGCCACCGGGGCCTGGTTTCGTCGCGGACCGGCCGTGGCAACACCCGCGGCAGGCCGTGGTGCACCGGGCACCGGCGCGGTCGCGGTGCTGGCCGCGCGCCGGGGAACGGTCGGAGCAGCAGGCGGCGACGGCCACGGTGGCCACACCGGTGTCGGCTCGAGCGGGCACCACGGCTGGTCCGGGACGGTGGTCGCCGATCTCGAGGTGCACAACCCCAGCCGGCGACCACTGTTGGTCTCACCGGGCCAGTTCCGGCTCCGCATCGGCCGTACCGGCCCGACGGTGAGCTTCTACGACTCCGAGCGCGCGGTGGGCGTCCTGTCCGCCGGCGCAAGCGTGCGGATGTGGATCAGCTACCTGGCGCCGCCGGAGGCAACCGAGCTGTCCCTCGAGTACGCCGCCGCGGGGGCGACTGCGCCCGTCGCCCTTCCCCTCTCGATCGCCGGTTCGGCGGTGGCGTCATGAGCAGCGGGCCGAGCCGTCGGCAGGTGCTCCAGGGTGCCGCCGGCGGGGCCGCAGCCATCGGCCTGGCGTCCGTCGCAGCCGGTGCACTGGACTCCTCCGGCGCCGCTGCCGTCGCCGCGACGCCGGGGGTGCTCGACCTCTACATCAACGAGGGGTTCGCGCCGATGGTGGACGGCAGCCTGGTCTACATGCGCGGCTTCGGCGACGCGCCCACCGACATCGGCTCGGCGACACCGAGCCTGCGCGCCCGTCCGGTGGTGTTCCTGGCCGACGGGACACTGGTGAGCAGCCGCAGCTACCCCGCCGATGCGGTGCTCCCGGTGGAGGGACGGCCGACTCCGGCCGCGAACCATCCCACGCTGGTCGGCCAGTGCCTGATCCATCGCGAGCACTGGGCCAGCTACTTCCCGGACCGCACGATCATCGCGGAGACCGGGAGCACGGTCCGGATCCAGGTGCACAACCAGCTGAGCCAGAGCCACGAGCTGAAGATCCCGGGTGTCGCGAGCACCGGAGCCATCGCCCCGGCCGCGACGGCGATGCTCGAGTTCCCCGCGCCGGCCCCGGGCACCTACTTCTACGGCGACCCGGGCAACGCTCCGGTGGAACGGCTGCTCGGCCTGCACGGGGTGCTGGTCGTGGTCCCGGCCGGCGAACGATGGCGCCTCTCCGAAGGCAGCGTCGAGTTCGAACGCCAGTGGGTGTGGCTGTGCCAGGACGTCGACCCGGTGTGGGCGGCCCGCGCGCATGCGGGCGAGACGATCGACCCGGTCCGCACCCCCGCGTCACCGAGGTACTTCATGCTCAACGACCGCAGCGGCTACCTGTCGCTCGGCGTCGCCGACGACGAGGCGGTGAACCACGCGACCCACGAGGAGACCCTCGTGTCCGGCTTCGCGCGGCCCACCGACGTCCGCGACTTCAGCAAGCCGGACGGCCACGGCTCGGTCGCGACCGGGCAGCTGATCCGGCTGGTCAACGCCGGCGTGGTGATCCACCAGATGCACTTCCACGGGAACCACGTGTGGACCGTGCGCCGCAACGGCGTCGACTTCCCGCGCAGCGCGGGTCGCGTCGACGCCGAGGGTCACGTGGTGCTGCAGCAGTGGGAGGACGTGGTGGAGCTCGACCCGCTGGACCGCAAGGAGATCGTCCTGCCGATCAAGCGACCACCGGACGCGATCGACCCGGTCTGGGAGGCCCGCGCCGAGGACTGGCACTACCCGATGCACTGCCACGCCGAGCCGTCGCAGACCGCGGCCGGCGGCCTCTACCCCGGCGGGCTGGTGGCGGACTGGGTGCTCGCAGCGCCCGGAAGCGAAGGGAGCGAGCAATGAGCGACGCCGAGCACACCCTGTACCCGAGCCAGGCCGCGTTCGCCTCGGACCAGAACCGGGAGGGCAGTCCCGAGACGCAGTTCCGGCAGCGGCCCGACCGCACCTTCCTGCGCGAGTTCTACGGCCGGCGGCTGCGCTTCCCCGACGGCGCCGAGCACGAGATGTGGGGCTTCGAGGACGACCGCTCCGGACGCCGGTTCCCGGCGCCGCTGATCCGGGCCACCGAGGGCGAGATGGTCCACGTGCATCTCAAACCGAGCAAGCGCAGCCACACGATCCACCTGCACGGGATGGAGCCGGACCCCCGCAACGACGGGGTGGGGCACACGTCGTTCGAGGTCAGCGGCAGCTACACCTACCAGTTCCGGCCCGACCCGGGCGCGCCGGGCGACGTGAACCAGGGCGCGGCCGGGACGTACTTCTACCACTGCCACGTCAACACGGTGCTGCACGTGCAGATGGGCATGGTCGGCGCGATGATCATCGACCCGGTGGTGCACCCGGACTACCCGGTGCCGGCCGGTGCGCGGCGTTCCTTCGTCGACGGGCCGCTCTACGACATCGCCACCGAGGCGATGCTGGTGCCGTACTCGGTCGACCCGCGCTGGCACGAGCTCAACCACGCCGCGGGGCTCTCCGGGGAGGACGTGGGCCTGGACCGTTTCGAGCCCGAGCACTTCTACCTCCTCGGCGGCGCCCTCTCGGGTGGCAGGCCCCGCGGGGACGTGCAGGCGGCGACGGGGTACCGGGCGAACCTCCCGGAGACCGGGTACCCGTCCCTGCTGCGAATCCTCAACCTGAACTACTTCCCGACCCGCGCGCGGTTCACCGACGAGGCCGGTGCCCCGGTGGAGATGGTGGAGCTGATCGCCCATGACGGCAGGGCCTTCCGCGACACCTCCGACCCCACAGCGCCGAGCCCGCCCGTGCGGGACACCGGCCACCCGCTGACCACGAGTGTGATCGCCTTCGGAGCGGCCGAGCGTTACGACATGCTGCTGCATCCGCCGCGGGCCGGGACGTTCCTGGTCCATGTGGACTGGCTGCACTGGGTCACCGGGGAGATCCTCGCCACTCGTTCCCTCCCGGTGGTCGCCGGCTGAGCCTCCGGCCCGATGATGGGGCGCGTGAACCCCTCCGCCCCGCTGTCGGTGCGCACGCTGTCGCTGATCGCGGTCGGTGTGCTGGCGGTGTCGCTGTCCGGGCCGTTGATGGCCGCGATGGTGGTGCCGCCCCTGGCGATCGCGTTCTGGCGCAACGCGTTCGCCACGGCGGTGCTCGCCCCGGGCGCGGTCGCCGGCCGAAGCGGCGAGCTGGGCGGACTCGGTCGGCGTCAGCTGCTGCGGGTGGCCGGTTCCGGACTCGCGCTGGCCGTCCACTTCGCCACCTGGGTCACCGCGCTGACCCTGACCTCGGTGGCCTCGGCGACCGCGATCGTCTGTCTCCAGATCGCCTGGGTGGTGGCCTGGCAGCTGCTGCGCGGAGAGCGGTTCAACACCGGCGTCGTGGTCGGGCTGGTGCTGTCCTTCACCGGAGTGCTCGTGGTGTCCGGTGTGGACTTCTCGCTGTCCGCGGAGGCGCTGCTCGGTGACGTGCTGGCCCTGGTGGGCGGAATGGCCGCTGCGGCGTACATGCTGGTCGGCTCGCGGGCGCGGCAGACGATGAGCACCACGACGTACACGTTCGTCTGCTACGGGACCTGCGCCCTCCTGCTGCTCGTGGCGGCCCTGGTCTCCGGGCAGCGGCTGTGGGGGTACGACGTGACGCAGTGGGTCCTGCTCGTCCTGGTGACGGTCACCGCGCAGCTGATGGGACACTCCGTGTTCAACCACCTGCTGGCGACCACCAGCCCGATGGTGGTCTCGCTGTCACTGCTGCTGGAGGTGCCGGGTGCGGCGCTGCTCGCGGCCTGGATCCTGGGTCAGACGCCGCCGCTCGGGGCTTTGCTGGGACTCGCTGTGATCCTGGCCGGGATGGCGTTCGTGGTGGTGAACAACCGGGCACCGGGTGCGGAGCCGAGCCTCGAGGCGCCGATCGACTGACGGTGACAAATGCCACGGTCGCGCGGGGTCCCGACGAGCACCGGGTCGGCGGTACGCTCCCCGAAACCCGACGATCAGTGAGGTCCCGACGATGACTGACGCCCCCGCGCCCAAGGAGCTGCGCGCCCGCCGCTCCTGCCACGCCGTTCCCGGATCGAACCCCCGGTTCCTGGAGAAGGCGCAGGGTTTGGACAGCGACCAGGTGTTCCTCGACATCGAGGACTCCGTCGCCCCGATCGCGAAGCCGGACGCCCGCAAGAACATCGTCGACGTGCTCAACACCGGTGACTGGGGCAAGCGCGTGCGCACCGTCCGGGTCAACGACTGGACCACCCAGTGGACCTACAAGGACGTGATCGAGGTCGTCGAGGGCGCCGGCGCGAACCTCGACTGCATCATGCTGCCGAAGGTGCAGACCGCCGACCAGGTCACGGCGCTCGACGTGCTGCTCACCCAGATCGAGACCACGATGGGCTACGAGGTCGGCCGGATCGGGATCGAGGCGCAGATCGAGAACGCCCTCGGCCTGATCAACGTCGACGACATCGCCACCGCCTCGCCGCGGGTGGAGACGATCATCTTCGGTCCCGCCGACTTCATGGCGTCGATCAACATGAAGAGCCTCGTGGTGGGGGAGCAGCCGCCCGGTTACGACGTGGGCGACGCCTACCACTACATCCTGATGCGGATCCTGATGGCCGCGCGGGCCCACGACAAGCAGGCGATCGACGGTCCCTACCTGCAGATCAAGGACCTCGACGGGTTCAAGCGGGTCGCCGGCCGGTCCGCCGCCCTCGGCTTCGACGGCAAGTGGACGCTGCACCCCGACCAGATCGCGGCCGCCAACGAGGTCTACTCCCCGTTGCAGTCGGACTACGACCACGCAGAGAACATCCTCGACGCCTACGATCACTTCACCTCCGAGAAGGGCGGCGCCAAGGGTGCGGTCATGCTCGGCGACGAGATGATCGACGAGGCCTCCCGGAAGATGGCCCTGGTGATCTCCGCCAAGGGTCGGGCGGCAGGCATGCAGCGCACCGACATCTGGACCGCCCCGGAGGGCTGACCGATCGCCGACGGCGGTGCCCTGCGGTCTACCATGCGCGCATGACTGCATCCGTGGACGGGCGGAACCGCTTGTACCTGCACGTGGGCGTGCCCAAGAGCGGCACCACGTTCCTGCAGCGGGCCCTGCTGCGCAACCAGGACGGGCTGCGCGATGCGGGTTTCCTCTACCCGGGCGCGGACCACGAGGAGATGTTCCGCGCCGCGATGGACGTCCGGAGCTCCTACGAGACCTGGGGCCGCAAGCCGGAGGACGTGGCCGGGGCGTGGCAGCGGCTGTGCACGCAGGCCCGCGCGTTCGACGGCACCTCGATCATCAGCCACGAGATCCTCGGCGCGGCCAGCCCGGAGCAGGCAGCGGCGGCGCTCGAGGAGCTCGCCGGGCTGGAGGTCCATGTCGTCGTCACCGCCCGCGACCTGGGTCGCCAGGTGACCGCGGCCTGGCAGGAGGCGGTCAAGAACGGCAGCACGACCAGCTTCGGCAAGTTCCGGGACCGGCAGATGGCCGAGATCGAGGCGGGCCGGATCACCGGCTGGTTCTGGCGCTCGCAGTGCGTGCCGGACGTGCTGGAGCGGTGGAGCTCGGTCGTGCCGGTCGAACGCGTGCACGTGATCCCGTGTCCGCCGCCGGACGCCGACCCGCTCGAGCTGTGGCGTCGCTTCGCGAGCGTGGTCGGCTTCGACCCCGACCTGTTCGACCCGATCGCGCCGAAGCCGTCGTCCAACGAGTCGCTCGGCGTGGTGCAGGTCGCGTTGCTGCGCGGGGTCAACCTGGCCCTGGACGGGCGGCTGGTCCAGCCGGCCTACGGACGGGTGGTCAAACGGTACTTCGCACAGCAGCTGCTCAGCGCGCACAGGTCCCGGCGTCCGACGTACCCCGCGGACATGTACGACGCGCTGCACACCCTCGCGCAGACGTGGATCCGGCAGATCGAGACCACCGGCTACCCGGTGCACGGCGACCTCCAGGAGCTGATGCCGCTCGCGCCCGCCACCGACGCCGGCCCGATCGACGAGGTCGACCCCGCCGAGGAGCTGCAAACGGCAACAGCGGTCATCGCCGACCTGCTGGTCGAGATCGCCGAGCTTCGCGGACACCTGCGGGCCGCCCGTCGTGCCGCGGCTGCCGACCGGGCGCCCGGGCTCATCCGGCGGGTCGCCGCCCGCTTCCGCTGACCGACGACAACCTCACGCCGGGACGTGAGTTGCTTCATAGCGGCCACCGGCCGGGATCGGACATACTCGCCTGCGACACTGCCGCCCGGCACTGCGCGACGAAAGGTTGCTCATGGGTCGCCTCTGCGAGACCGAAGGCCTCACCGACATCCAGCAGGAGATTCTCAAGACCGTCCGTGAGTTCGTCGACGACAAGATCCTTCCGGTCGCCACCGAGCTCGAGCACAAGGACGAGTACCCGACCGACATCGTCGAGGGGATGAAGGATCTCGGCCTGTTCGGGCTGACGATCCCCGAGGAGTACGGCGGCCTGGGCGAGTCGCTCCTGACCTACGCCCTCGTCGTGGAGGAGATCGCACGGGGCTGGATGAGCGTGTCCGGGATCGTCAACACGCACTTCATCGTCGCCTACATGCTGATGCAGCACGGGACCGAGGAGCAGAAGCAGTACTACCTGCCGAAGATGGCCGCCGGCGACATCCGCGGCGCCTTCTCGATGTCCGAGCCCGGCTGCGGCTCCGACGTGTCCGCGATCAAGACCAAGGCCGTGCTCTCGGCGGACGAGAAGACCTACACGATCAACGGGCAGAAGATGTGGCTGACCAACGGCGGCTCGTCCACGCTGGTCGCCGTCCTGGTGAAGACCGACACCGGCGCCGACAGTGTCTACAAGAACATGACCACGTTCCTGGTCGAGAAGCCGGCCGGCTTCGGTGAGGTCAAGCCGGGACTGAGCGTGCCCGGCAAGATCGAGAAGATGGGCTACAAGGGCGTCGACACCACCGAGATGGTCTTCGACGGCTTCGAGATCGGTGCCGACCAGATCCTCGGCGGCGAGCCGGGCCGCGGCTTCTACCAGATGATGGACGGTGTCGAGGTCGGCCGGGTCAACGTCGCCGCTCGCGGCTGCGGGGTGGCGTGGCGGGCCTTCGAGCTCGGTGTCACCTACGCCCAGCAGCGGGAGACCTTCGGCAAGATGATCGCCGAGCACCAGGCGGTGCTGTTCCGGATCGCGGAGATGGGCACCAAGGTCGAGGCCGCGCACCAGATGATGGTCAAGGCGGCCCGGAAGAAGGACTCCGGGGAGCGCAACGACCTCGAGGCCGGGATGGCGAAGTACCTCGCCTCGGAGTACTGCTCGCAGGTGGTCGAGGACTCGTTCCG
>JAICRS010000294.1 GCA_025966335.1 Nocardioidaceae bacterium | reverse complement strand
GCGGGCCGACGAGCAGGCGTTCTCAGTCGCGCTGAGCTGCCTGGGCGGCCGGGTCAACGCCGAGCGCGGCGGTGCCTTCGCGGTGCTGCTGCGCGGGGAGGGCCCGCCGATCGACGTCCCCGAGCTGCCGGACGCGCACCCCTCGCACTAGACCACTCGCTGCGTCGCGGCCATCGCCAGCGTGCCCAGGACACCGCGCGCGTGCGCGGTGATCGGGGCCCGCTCGAGCGCGGTCAGCGCCCGGTCGGTCAGCTCCCCGATCATCTTCTCCACCTCGACCGGGGCTCCGGAGTCCTCGATCACCCGCTGAAGCTCCCGGACCTCGTCGGGGCGGAGGGCCGTGCCCAGGCCGCGGTCGAGCAGCGCCGCCTGCTCGGTCGACGAACGCTCCAGGGCGAGCGCGACCAGCACGGTCCGCTTGCCCTCGCTCAGGTCGTCGCCGGCCGGCTTCCCGGTCACCATCGGGTCACCGAACACGCCGAGCAGGTCGTCGCGCAGCTGGAACGCCTCCCCGAGTGGGAGCCCGAACCCGGTCAACGCCTCCAGGGTGTCCGCGTCCGCTCCGGCCAGGGCCGCGCCGACGTGCAGCGGGCGCTCGATGGAGTACTTCGCGGACTTGTAGCGCAGCACCCGCATCGCCACGTCGACGTCCGACTCGCCCCGGGCCTGCACCGACACGTCGAGGAACTGCCCCGCGATCACCTCGCTGCGGGTGGTGTCGAAGAAGTCGAGGGCGGCGCGTACGACGTCCTGGTCCAGCCCGCAGGTACGCAGCATCTCGTCGGACCAGGACAGGAGGAGATCCCCGAGCAGGATGGCCGCAGCGGCGCCGTACTGCTCCGGGTCGCCGTCCCACCCGTGCTCACGGTGGAAGGCCTCGAACGCCTTGTGCGTCGCGGGCCGGCCGCGCCTGGTGTCCGAGGCGTCCATGTAGTCGTCATGCACCAGGGCGCTGGCGTGCAACAGCTCCAGCGCCGCGGCCGCCTTGATCACAGCAGCCCGGTCCGACGTACTCTCCTCGACCGCGTGGTAGCCCCAGTAGCAGAACGCGGCGCGGAACCGCTTCCCGCCGGCCACAGAGCGGTGGGCCGCCTCCACCAGCCGCGCGGCGTCGTGCCCGAGCGGCTCGAGCCGGCGCGCCTGGTCGTCGATGAACGCGTCGAGGGCGGCCTGCACGGCGTCCCGGAAGGCGGCGTCGTCCCAGCTGGTGTCGGCGGAGGTCACGCCGCCGAGCCTACTTTGGACATCACCCGTCGAGGCCGCCGCTCCCACCTATCCTGAGGGCATGGCCCTCGGACTTCCCTCGCGCATGCCCGGTGGCGCGGAGACGATCCGCGACCTCATCGCGGGCGGCGAGCGGTCGTTCTCGTTCGAGTTCTTCCCGCCCAAGGACGAGGACAGTGAACGCCTGCTGTGGAAGGCGTTGCGTGAGCTCGAGGCGCTGCATCCCACGTTCGTGTCGGTGACCTACGGGGCGGGCGGGTCCACCCGCGACCGGACCGTGCGGGTCACCGAGAAGATCGCGCACGACACTTCGATGACGCCCCTGGGGCACCTGACCTGCGTCGGCCACTCCCGCGACACGTTGCGGTCGGTGATCGGCGCCTACGCGGACGCCGGGGTGCGCAACGTGCTGGCGCTGCGCG
This sequence comes from Nocardioidaceae bacterium, assembly GCA_025966335.1. Classification (GTDB taxonomy): domain Bacteria; phylum Actinomycetota; class Actinomycetes; order Propionibacteriales; family Nocardioidaceae; genus Nocardioides_C. Next base: position 1,601 of record JAICRS010000294.1, on the reverse strand, counting down.
GCGACCCGCCCGAGGGGCCGTCGGCTCCCTATGTCGCGCACCCGCAGGGGCTGCGCTACGCCCTCGAGCTGGTCGAGATGACCAAGTCGCTCGGTGACTTCTGCGTCGGTGTCGCCGCGTTCCCGGAGGCGCACCCGTCCGCGGCCTCCCGCGAGAAGGACGCCCGGGTGCTCGCGGACAAGGCCCGCGCCGGTGCCGACTTCGCGATCACCCAGCTGTTCTTCCGGCCCTCGGACTACTTCGCGCTGGTGGACCGGGTGGCCGCGCTCGGCGTCGAGATCCCGATCATTCCTGGGATCATGCCGATCACGAACCTCGCGCAGGTCAAGCGGATGGCCGAGCTGTCCGGGGCCGACCTGCCCCACGACGTGGTCGCCCGGGTGGCGCGGTTCGAGGGGGACGCGGCCGCCGTACGCGCGGAAGGCATCGCCGTCGCCACCGAGCTCTGCGACGACCTGCTGGCCGGGGGAGCGCCGGGTCTGCACTTCTACACGCTGAACCGGTCCAGGGCGACCCGGGAGATCTACGCCGGCCTGCGCGTCACCTCGGCGCTCGGATGACCTCCACGATCACGGTGACCGGCTCCGGCTCGGCATCCGCGGCGCCGGACGCGATGCGGTTGCTGGTGGCGGTGCGTACGACGGCGATCTCGGTGCCGCGGGCACTGGCCCGTGTGGCCGCCGGGGTAGATCGACTGGGCGAGGTCGCACGGACCTTCACCTCTGCCGACCGGATCGCGAGCCACGGCCTGAGCGTGTGGCCGCAGCACACCGAGTCCGAGGGTGACGTGTTCCAGGCCACCCACACGTTCGAGATCTTCTGTGAGTCGCTGGAGAAGTCCGGGGAGCTGGTCACCGCGCTGGCCGAGGCGCTGCAGCACGAGCTCGGCATCGAGAGCGTCGAACCGGTGATCGCCGACGCGTCCGGGCTGGCCCGTCGCGCCCGCGAGCTGGCCTTCGACGATGCCCGCAGCAAGGCGGCCGAGATGGCGGCGCTGGCCGGGCGGTCCCTCGGCGAGGTGGAGGCGATCGTCGAGGAGGGTGGGTACGAGCGGCCGATGGCGCTCGCCGCATCCTCTGGCTCGGGCGGGATGCCGTTCGAGCCGGGGTCGTCGAAGGTGACCGCGCGGGTCCGGGTGACCTGGCAGCTGGCCTAGCTGGTCCGGCACTCGGACAGCCATTGCGACCGGCACTCGAGCCCGGTCTGTGGGTGATCTTGCCGCGGCCACGCCTGAGCCGCGGCTCCCGTTGCGGGCGAGTGCCGGTCTGAACGGTTGCCCGCCTTGCCCGTTTTCCTGCGGGCGGGCAATCGTCGGTGCGAGCATCGACGGGTGACTCGCGACGACATCGACCTGCGCTGGCTCGCTTCGGCGGCCGTGGCCGGCCTCCTGTGCGCGCTCGCGCTCGTGATCTCCAGCGCCGTCGTCGCGCCAACCGCGGTGCAGGTGCTCACCGCGGTGGCCTGGCTCGCCGCGATCGCCGCCATCTTCTGTGCGGTGCGAGGCGGATTCGACGCCGGCGTACACCGCCCGACACACGAACGCGCCGGTTCGACCCGCCAAACCTGACGGCTCGGCCCGCCAAACCTGACGGCTCGGCCCG
>JAICRS010000342.1 GCA_025966335.1 Nocardioidaceae bacterium | reverse complement strand
GTGCTGATCGCCGCGCTGCTCGGCGCCGAGGAGTATGGCTTCGCCACCGCGCCGCTGGTGGTGTCCGGCTGCGTCCTGATGCGGGTGTGCCACCTGGACACCTGCCCGGTCGGCGTGGCGACCCAGAACCCGGTGCTCCGCGAACGGTTCACCGGCAAGCCGGAGTTCGTCGTCAACTTCTTCGAGTACGTCGCCGAGGAGGTGCGCGAGCTGCTCGCCTCACTCGGCTTCCGCACGCTGGAGGAGGCGATCGGGCGGGCCGAGGTGCTCGACACCGAGCGGGCGGTCGACCACTGGAAGGCGGCCGGGCTCGACCTGTCGCCGATCCTGCACGTGCCGGCGCTGCCCCAGGGCGCGGCCCGGCACAACACCACCGGCCAGGACCACGGCCTGGACAAGGCCCTCGACAACGAGCTGGTGGCGTTGTCGGCCGACGCGCTCGAGCGCGGGGAGCCGGTGCGCGCGCAGGTGAAGATCCGCAACGTGAACCGCACCGTCGGCACGATCCTCGGCCACGAGGTGACCAAGCGCTACCGAAGTGAGGGACTTCCGGACGGGACGATCGACATCACCTTCACCGGTTCGGCGGGACAGTCGTTCGGCGCGTTCGTGCCGCGCGGGATCACCCTGCGGCTCGAGGGCGACGCCAACGACTACGTCGGCAAGGGCCTGTCCGGTGGCCGGATCGTGGTCCGCCCCGATCGGTCGGCCGGGTTCGACGCGTCGACCCAGATCGTCGCCGGCAACGTGATCGGCTACGGCGCGACCTCGGGGGAGATCTTCCTCCGCGGCCAGGTCGGCGAGCGGTTCTGCGTCCGCAACTCCGGGGTGACCGCGGTCGTCGAGGGCGTCGGCGACCACGGCTGTGAGTACATGACCGGCGGCCGGGTGGTCGTGCTCGGTCCGACCGGGCGCAACTTCGCGGCCGGCATGTCCGGCGGGGTCGCGTTCGTCCTGGACCTCGACGAGGGCCGGGTGAACCCCGACCTGGTGGAGCTGCGTCCCGTCGAGGGTGAGGCGGCCGGCGAGCTCGAGGCCGTCGTACGCCGGCACCTGGAGGAGACCGAGTCCACGATCGCCGCGGCGCTGCTCGAGGACTGGCCGGCGGCGCTGGCCCGGTTCACCGAGGTGATGCCGAGCGACTTCAAACGGGTGCTGGAGGCGAGGGCCGAGGCACTGGAGGAAGGTCTCACCGAGGACGAGGCCGCCACAAGGATGATGGAGGCTCTCCATGGCTGACCCGAAGGGTTTCCTGAAGCACGGCCGCGAGGTCGCCGCACGCCGGCCGGTCGAGGAGCGGGTGCAGGACTGGAACGAGGTCTACCCCTCCGGTGCGGGGCGGTCGCTGCTGCCGATCATCACCGAGCAGGCCGGCCGCTGCATGGACTGCGGGATCCCGTTCTGCCACCAGGGCTGCCCGCTGGGCAACATCATCCCGGAGTGGAACGACCTGGTCTGGCGCGACGACTGGGAGGGTGCGATCGAGCGGTTGCACGCGACCAACAACTTCCCGGAGTTCACCGGGCGGCTGTGTCCCGCGCCGTGCGAGACCGCGTGTGTGCTCGGCATCAACCAGGACCCGGTGACGATCAAGAACGTCGAGGTCGCGATCGCCGACAAGGCCTGGGACTCCGGCTACGTCCGGCCCCAGCCGCCGGAGTGGCTGACCGGCAAGACGGTTGCGGTCGTCGGCTCCGGGCCGGCCGGCCTGGCCGCGGCGCAGCAGCTGACCCGCGCCGGGCACACCGTCGCGGTCTACGAGCGGGCCGACCGGATCGGCGGGCTGATGCGCTACGGCATCCCCGAGTTCAAGATGGAGAAGAAGTACCTCGACCGGCGGCTGGAGCAGATGAAGCGCGAGGGCACGGTGTTCCGGGCCGGCGTGGACGTCGGCGGTGACCTGACCGGGGCCCAGCTGACCGAGCGGTTCGACGCGGTGGTGCTCGCGATCGGTGCGACCGCCGCGCGTGACCTGCCGGTCACCGGCCGTGAGCTCGGCGGCATCCACCAGGCGATGGAGTTCCTGCCGCAGTCGAACCGCGCCTCGCTCGGGGAGGAGGTGGCCGACCAGATCGTGGCCACCGGCAAGCACGTGGTGATCATCGGCGGCGGTGACACCGGGGCGGACTGCCTGGGCACCTCGCACCGGCAGGGCGCCAAGTCGGTGACGCAGCTGGAGATCATGCCGCAGCCC
>JAICRS010000083.1 GCA_025966335.1 Nocardioidaceae bacterium | reverse complement strand
CGATCCGGGTGCTGATCGAGGAAGGCGCTTTCACCGACCCGCCACCCGGGCCCGACGACCTGCTGCTGTCCTACCTGCCGCTCAGCCACGTCGCGGAACGGATCTTCACCACTTGGTTCAACGCCGCTGCGGCGACCCAGGTCAACTTCGCCGAGTCGATCGAGACCGTGCCGCAGAACCTGCGCGAGGTGCAGCCGACGATCCTGTTCGGGGTCCCCCGGATCTGGGAGAAGCTGCTCGCCGGCGTCGAGATCCGGCTCAGCGGCGCCACCTGGCTGAAGCGTCGCAACGCGCGGTTCTGGCTCGGTGTCGCCGAGAGGATCGGGCACAGGCTGGTCGCGACCGGCGGCACGCACACCGCCGGGACCCGGTTCCTGTACGGCGTCGGTTGGCTGTTCTGCTTCCGCGCCCTCAAGGAACGCCTCGGCATGCGCCGGGTCCGGTACGCCGCGTCCGGTGCCGCCCCGATCGCACCCGACGTTCTGCGATTCTTCATGGGCATCGGCGTCCCGATGCACGAGGTCTACGGGATGACCGAGAACACCGCGGTCGCCACCGGCAACCGGCCGGGCCGGGTCAAGCTCGGCACCGTCGGCGAGGTCCACCCCGGCCTCGAGATCAAGATCGACGACGCGACCGGCGAGATCCTCACCCGGCACGCCGGGACGTTCGTCGGCTACTGGCGCAACCCGGAGGCGACCGCCGCCGCGATCGACGCGGACGGGTGGCTGCACACCGGTGACGTCGGCGAGTGGGTCGACGGCACGCACCTGAAGATCACCGACCGGATGAAGGACATCATCATCACCGCCGGCGGCAAGAACGTGTCACCCTCCGAGCTCGAGAACGCATTGAAGGCTTCGCCGTACATCCGCGAGGCGATGGTCGTCGGGGACGGGCGCAAGCACCTGTGTGCGCTGATCGGGATCGAGCTGGACACGGTCGGCGAGTGGGCGCAGCGCCGGCAGATCGGCTACAGCACCTACCGCGACCTGTCCGAGAAGCCGGAGGTCGTCGAGCTGGTCGACGGCGTCGTCAAGGAGGTGAACAGCCGGTTCGCGCAGGTCGAGCAGATCAAGGCGTTCCGGCTGCTGCCCAAGGAGCTCGACCACGAGGACGGTGAGCTCACCGCGACCCAGAAGGTGAAGCGCTCGGCCATCGCCACGTCGTTCGATGACCTCGTCGAGTCGATGTACGCCGGGAGCAGCCGGTGATCGCCTTCCTGGAAGCCTTCATCCGCGGCCTCGGCATCGGCTCCGTCTACGCGCTGCTCGCGATCGGGTTCGTGATCATCTACAAGTCCACCGGCGTGATCAGCTTCGCCCAGCCGGCGATGATGATCAGCGGCGCCGTGGTGGTCAGCTACGTGGTGCCCGCGATCGGATTCGTGCTGCTGCCGGGTCTCGCGTTCATCGTCGCCATGCTGATCGGGGCGATCGCGATCGCCGCGTTGGCGCTCGGCGTGGAACGGGCGGCGATCCGGCCGATGGTCGGCAGGCCGGTGTTCGTGGTCGCGATCATCACCATCGGGCTCGACATCGCGATCCGGGTGGTCGCCAACGGGTTCATCGGGCTCGGTGCCCGGCCGATCGGCGACCCGTGGGGGCTGACCCGGTTCAGCATCGGCGACCTGCAGGTGCAGTGGCGCCACGTGGCGATGATGATCACCACCGCGCTCGTGCTGGCGGTCCTGTTCTGGTTCTTCCGCTACACCCGGTTCGGGCTGGCGATGCGGGCCGCGGCGTTCGACCAGGAGGCCGCGCTGACCCAGGGCGTCAGCGTCGGCTCGGTGTTCGCGATGTCGTGGGCGATGGCCGGCGGCCTCGCCGCGCTGGCGGGTGCGCTGCTGGCCACCGGCGCGGGCGTCGACCAGCAGATGTGGATCGTCGCCCTCGCGGCGCTGCCCGCGATCATCCTCGGCGGGCTCGACTCCCTGGAGGGCGCGGTGATCGGCGGTCTCGCGGTAGGCGTGGTCGAGTCGCTCGTCGGCAGCTACCAGCGACAGTTCGCGCCCTGGCTCGGGGACAACTTCGCGGTCGTCTCGCCGTACATGCTGATGCTGCTGGTGCTCCTCGCCCGGCCCTACGGCCTGTTCGGGACGCCCGAGGTGAAGCGCGTATGAGCACCGCCACCCGCACCGCCACCAGCGACCCGGCCGGCCGGCCGAGCGGCCACGCGACGCCGCGGCCCGGACGGGCCAGCCGGCTGCGCGGCAGACCCGGCTTCTACCGCTCCTACGAGCAGGAGCTGGCGCTGTTCAACACCCGGCCCAAGCAGGTCGGGGTCGCGGTGCTCGTGGCGTTCGGGCTGCTCATGCCGTGGGTGCTGACCGACCCGCTGCTGCAGACGCTCGCCGTCGCGTTCGTCTTCGCGATCGGCGCCCTCGGCCTGAACATCGTCACCGGTCTCGCCGGACAGGTCTCGCTGGGCCACGCGTTCTTCCTCGGGATCGGCGCGTACACCGCGGCCGCGATCTCCGGTGACCCCGAGGGCCGGACCATCGGCTTCGGGATCACCTTCCTGCCGCTGTGGCTGATCGCCGCCGGCGTGGTCGCTGCCGTCGCCGGCGTGATCGTCGCCCCGCTGGCCACCCGGCTCCGCGGCCTCTACCTCGCAATCGTCACCCTCGGCCTGGTGTTCCTCGGCGAGCACATCTTCAAGGAGTGGCAGGACCTGACCGGAGGCGCCGGCGTCGGCCGGGAGGCGGCGACACCGGAGATGTTCGGCTACGCCTTCGACGAGGACAACACGTTCCTCACCCAGGACCAGAACCTCTACCTGCTGATGTTCGTGCTGCTGCTGATCTTCGCGTTGTTCGCCCGCAACCTGGCCCGGTCCAAGGTCGGGCGCGCGTTCGCCGCGGTCCGTGACCGCGACGTCGCCGCGGAGATGATGGGCATCAACCTGGGCCGCGCCAAGCTGCTGGCGTTCGCGATCTCCTCGTTCTACGCCGGCTGCGCGGGTGCGCTGCTCTACACGATCACCGGTTTCTTCGACCCCGCCTCGTTCAACCTGCTGCTGTCGGTGCAGTTCATCGCGATGGTGCTCATCGGCGGTGCGGGCACGGTCGCCGGCACGATCATGGGCGCGCTGTTCATCTCGTTGTTGCCGAGCCTGACCCGGGAGGTGCCGAGCTACCTCCCGTTCATCAGCCGACAGGTCACCGACATCCCGAACGTGTTCCAGCTCGAGCAGATCCTCTACGGGCTGCTCATCGTCGGCTTCCTGCTGTTCGAACCGAGGGGCCTGTTCGGCATCTGGATCCGTATCCGCAACTACTGGAAGAGCTGGCCCTTCAGCTACTAGCTGACCCGCCACATCATCAAAGGAGATGTTGACCATGAAACTGCGAAAGACATGGGTGATGCTGGCGGTCTCCGTCTTCATCCTCACCGGCTGCCGAGGGTCCGACGACGACGGAGGTGGCGGTGGGGAGGGTGACGAGGGCATCTCGGCTCCCGGAGTGACCTCCGAGCCCTGCCCCGACGCGGTGAACCAGGACAACGGGTGCATCTACCTCGGCCAGATCTCCGACCTGACCGCCGGCCCGTTCGCCCCCCTCGGCGTGCCGATCACCGACGCGATGAAGGCGTTCTGGCAGCGGGTCAACGACGACGGCGGGATCAGCGGCTACGACATCGACGCCTCCCAGTACGTCCGCGACAACCTCTACAACCCGCAGACGCACGCCCAGGTGTACGGCGAGATCGAGGGCGAGGTCCTCGCACTGGCACAGACCCTCGGCTCGCCGACCACACTGGCGATCCTGGAGGACCTCAAGAGCGACGACATGCTCGCCGCACCGGCGTCGTGGACGTCGCTGTGGGAGTTCGAGGACAACATCGTGGAGTCGGGAGCGCCGTACTGCTTCGAGTCCATGAACGTCGTGGACTGGGCCGTGCAGGAGAGCGACGCCAAGAGCGTGATGGCGATCGGCTTCCCCGGCGACTACGGCGGTGACTCCGCGGCCGGCGTCGAGGTCGCGGCCGAGGCGAACGGGATGGACTTCCAGAACATCGAGACCGGTCCGGGCCAGGAGGCCCAGGCCGGCGCGATCAGCGCCGTGGTCAAGCAGAACCCCGACCTGGTGGTGCTCGCGGTCGGCCCGACGGAGACCGCAGTCATCGTCGGTCAGGCCGCCGCCCAGGGCTACCAGGGTCAGTTCGTCGGCATCGGGCCGACCTGGAACCCGGCACTGCTGCAGAGCCCGGCCGCCCAGGCGCTGGAGGCGCTCTACCTCCACTCCGGCCCATGGGCCAACTGGAGCGAGGACACCCCCGGTCACGAGGCGATGCGCCAGGCGCTCGGCGACGTGCAGCCGTCCGACGGCTACACCGCCGGGTGGGTGTGGTCCTACCCGCTGAAGGCGGCGCTCGAGGAGTGGCTCGAGGGTGACTACGAGAAGACCCGGGCCGGCCTGGTCGAGGCCGCGACCTCCCTGGAGACCGTCGACTACGAGGGCATGCTGCCCGAGGAGGCCGGCAACTTCGCGGGTGACCCGAACGAGGCCGCGTTCCGGCAGACCCTGCTGGAGTCGGTCGACCCGGCAGCACCGACCGGGATGACGAAGCTGGTCGACTTCACCGAGGGCCCGACCGCGGCGGAGTACGAGCTCACCGGCTCCTGCTTCGGCGGCTAGCCAGAACCGAGCACCGGACGGGGCGGGGACCAGACGGTCCCCGCCCCGTTCGCGTGTCCGGGGAGGTGCGCCGTCGGGTGGGCGGCCCGGCTTGCGGCCGGCTTGCGGCAGCCCCGCATGAGCCGCAAGTCTTGCGCCGATGGCTGATCTCTGGACCGACGCGCTCGACGCGCTGCGCGGCATGCCCCCCGGCTCCTACATGGCGCTGGTGATCGTGCTCGCCGTGGTGTGCCAGTGGCTCGCGTGGAAGCTGAGAACGCCCTCGATCCTGATCCTGCTGATCGTCGGGTTCGGTCTCGGCCAGGTGGTGACCCCGGAGGAGGTCCTCGGCCGGGACGTGCTGTTCGGCGGGGTCACGATCATGGTCGGGATCATCCTGTTCGAGGGCAGCCTGTCGCTGCGGCTCAAGCACGTGCGCGACCTGGGCCGGCCGGTGCTCCGGCTCTGCTCGGCGACGGTGCTGATCGCCTGGGTGCTGATCACCGGCAGTGCCCTGCTGGTCGGGTTCGACATCAAGGTCGCCCTGCTGGTCGGCGCGATCCTCGTGGTCACCGGTCCCACCGTGATCAACCCGATCCTGCGGTCCCTGCGCCCGACCCGCCGCGTGTCCAGCCTGCTGCGCTGGGAAGGGATCGTGGTGGACCCGATCGGCGCCGTCCTGGCCGTGCTCGTGTTCCAGGGTGTGCTGGCCGGAGGGGTCGGCGAGGCGCTGCCGACCCTGCTGCTCAGCCTGCTCAGGACGGTCGCCGTCGGCTTCGGTGTCGCAGTCGCCCTGGGCGCCGTACTCGAGCTCGTCATGCGACGGAACGCGATCCCGGACTTCCTGCACGGAGTGGTGTTCCTGGCTGCGGCGGTGGGCGCGCTCGTCGTGTCCAACATCCTGCAGCCGGAGAGCGGCCTGCTCACCGTCACCGTGCTCGGCGTCTTCCTCGGCAACCGGCCCGAGCTGCACCTCGAGCACGTGCGCGAGTTCAAGGAGCACCTGCAGGTGCTGTTCGTCGGCGGCCTGTTCGTGGTGCTCGCGGGACGGGTGACACCCGAGCAGCTGTGGGCGGTCGCGCCTCAGGCCCTGCTGTTCCTGCTGCTGCTGGTGCTCGTGGTCCGACCGGTCAGCATCTGGGCCGGGCTGTGGGGCACCAAGGTCACCCGCGCCGAGAAGACCCTGCTCGCCTGCATGGCCCCGCGCGGCATCATCGCCGCCGCGGTGACCAGCATCTTCGCGCTGGAGTTCTCCCACGCCGCCGAACGACTGGCCGACCGTGCCACCGAGGTCGGCGGAGCCGAAGGGGCCGAGCTGCGCCGGCAGGCGACCGAGCTCGCCGGGCTGGCCGTCGAGGCGGAGCAGATGGTGCCGCTGGTGTTCATCGTGATCGTCTGCACGGTCACCATCTACGGCTTCGGCGTCGGCCGGCTCGCCGAGCGGTTGTCCCTGGCGAGCACCTCGCCCCAGGGCATCCTGTTCGCCGGCACCAGCCGCTGGGTCGTCGACGCCGCCCGGCTGCTCGAGGAGACCGGTGTGCCGACGCTGATCGTGGCCCGCGAGTACCGCACGCTGGCCCGCGCCCGGATGGCCGGGCTGACCACAGAGACCGCGAACATCCTGTCCGAGTACGCCGTCAAGGACATGAACCTGGCCGGGATCGGCAGCCTGGTCGCCTGCACCCCCGACGACGAGACCAATGCGACCGCGACCCGGGAGTTCACCCACGTCCTCGGCCGCGCGCACGTGTTCCAGCTCCGCCGCCGTGACCAGCCGAAGCGGCCCGAGAACCAGCGGCGGGACACCGCCGGCCACCTCACCGGGCGCGCCGCGTTCCGCCCGCCGCTGTCCTTCGAGGAGCTCGAGCTGCGCGTCGACAGCGGGATGACGATGAAGAAGACCCGGCTGTCCAGCGAGTTCACGCTCGCCCAGTTCGTCGAGAAGTACGACGGGGAGGCGGTCATCATGTTCGTGCACAGGGACGGGCGGACCCACGTCGCGCACGAGGGGGCCCGGCTCCCGGAGCGCGACGGGGTGCTGATCTCGCTGGTGCCCGAGCCGGTCCGGCCCGACGCGGACGACCAGCCGTTGACCTGACCCCACGACGGGCGCGTCGTGCCGCGCCGAGCGAACCCGGGACAGCCACTCGGACCGGCACTCGACCGCCCGAACACCGGCTCGCCGCCGGAGCACGGCACGAGCAGCACCCGACTGCCGGTCGGAACGGTCACGGAGGGTGCATCATCGGAGCAGAAGTGGTGACCTAAGGCCGACCGCACCGACCCGGGGAGATGAGCATGACCGACCAGCCCTTGCCCGAGCACCAGCGTCCCGACGGCGTCGACGACGTGACGATCGAGGCCGTCGGCCTGCTCACCGAAGCACTGGAGACCGTCGAGCGGGCCCGGGGGCACCTGTACTCGTTCCACCAGCTGACCGGGAAGGCGGACTTCAAGCTCGGCGACGCCGTGGACAAGCTGCGCGAGGCCGGCCACACCGAGCTCGCGGACCGGATCGAGAAGGACATGGTCGGTCGGAACGTGCTGCCCGGGCGGTGGACGTTCCAGATCATGGAGGACTACGACGACACGTACTGGACCCCGTTCCGCGCGTGTGAGCAGGAGGTCCGTGACCAACTCACCGCCGGCCGCCGGCACCTGCACGAGGCGGAGCTGAAGGAGGCCCGGCGTACCCACGGCCACCCGTACCACACCGCCCGTCCGCCCGAGTGGCCCGCCGACTGACAAGGCGCGCAGTCGGCCCGGGCGCGCGGTTACATCCGGCCAGGATGGGTACGCCGGAGGACGAGACAAGCGCCAGCCAGCCACAGGAGGGCCGCGATGAAGCTCGGCACCATTCAGGACCTGTACACCCGCTCGGGACCGTTCGTGACCGTGCACATGGACGTCAGCCGGAACACCGAGGACGCACCCCAGCAGATGGACGCCCGATGGACCACCGCGACCCAGGACCTGGAGCGTGCCGGAGTCGACAAGGACCTGATCGCCCGGATCGGCGAACGGCTGCACCAGCCGACCGACGTGCCCGGCGAGGCACGCCGAACGATCGTGGCCGCCGACGGCGACATCGTCTTCGACGACATCCGCGCCGGGCACAGCATCTGGCCGGAGACCACCGTGTCCGGCCCGTTGCCGGACCTGTCCGGGTGGTTGCACCAGGTCGACGGCCAGGTCCCGTTCGTGCTGGTCGTGGCGGATCGGGAGGGCGCCGACATCGAGTTCTACCGGGCGATGTCCAAGCCGGACGCCGACCGGCAGACGGTGGACGGCGAGACCCTGCACATCACCAAGGTGCCGCAGGGCGACTGGGCGCAGAAGCAGTTCCAGCAGCGCTCGGAGAACGTCTGGCAGCAGAACGCCCGCGAGGTCGCCGACGCCGTCCGCACCCTGTGCACCGAGCAGCGCCCACGGCTGGTGATCCTCGCCGGTGACGAACGCGCCCGCGCCGAGATCGCCGAGGCGCTCGAGGGCGTCCAGTGCGACGTGGAGCAGGTCACCGCCGGCGGGCGCGCCGCGGGCAGCTCGACCGAGGCGCTGTGGGACGAGGTCCGGCAGGTGCTGGCCCGCATCGAGGCCTTCGACGAGGAGCAGGTGACCGACCGGCTGCTGGAGAAGACCGGCCAGGGCAGCGGCGCCGCGCGCGGACTCCCCGAGGTCCTCGACGCGCTCGTGCAGGGCAAGGCCGAACGGCTGCTGGTCGACCTGCGCGCCGCCCACGACATGACCGTGAACCCGGCCGACCACCCGGGCCTCGCGCTGCCCGCATCGGCGTGCAACGAGACCGAGCTGCCCGCCGACCAGGTGCTGGTGGCCGTCGGCGCCGCCACCGACGCGGAGCTCTCGGTGCTCCCCGCAGAGCAGACCAAGGGCGCCGGCGTGGCCGCTCTCCTGCGCTGGGACGACTGAATGGCGAAGGACCGCGGCACGCCGTGGCACGAGAACACGATCATCTACCAGGTCCCCACCGGACTGCTCAAGGACACCAACGGCAACGGGTGGGGTGACCTGCGCGGCGTCACGCAGAGCCTGCAGCACATCCATGACCTCGGCGCGGACGCCATCTGGATGCAGCCCTTCTACGGCTCGCCGTACGTCGACGGTGGGTACGACGTCCTCGACCACCTCACCGTGTCCGACCGGTTCGGGACCATCGAGGACTTCAAGGACCTGATGGCGACCGCCGATCACCTCGACATCAAGGTGATCCTCGACCTGGTCGTCCAGCACACCTCCGACGGCCACCCCTGGTTCCGGGAGGCGTGCCGCGACCGCGAGTCGAGGTACCGCGACTACTACATCTGGACCGACGAGCCGTACGACACCGTCGTCGAGCCGATGTTCCCGACCGTCGACGACTCGGTGTGGGCCTGGCGGGAGGAGGCCGGCCAGTACTACCGGCACACCTTCTACGACCACGAGCCGGACCTGAACATCGGCAACCCGGACGTGCAGGACGAGATCGCCCGGATCATGGAGTTCTGGCTGGACCTCGGCGTCGCCGGCTTCCGGGTCGACGCGGTGCCGTACCTGGTCGCCGAAGCCGCCCGGACCGACAGCCGCGACGACGGCTTCTGGCTGCTCGAGGACCTCCACGAGATCGTGCAGAAGCACCGCCCCGACGGCATCCTGATCGCCGAGGCCGACGTGGAGCCGGAGGAGTACGCCGACTACTTCGGCGACGGCAACCGGTTCACGATGCTGCTCGACTTCTGGTGGAACAACCACCTGTTCCTGGCCCTGGCCCGCGGTGAGGCGGAACCACTCGAACGGGCGCTGCGCTCGCAACCGAAACCACCGCCCGGCTGCCAGTACGCGATCTGGCTGCGCAACCACGACGAGCTCGACCTGGAACGGCTCTCCGACGCCGAGCAGGAGGAGACGATGGCGGTGTTCGCGCCGGAGCCGCAGATGCGTGCCTTCGGCCGCGGGATCCGCCGCCGGCTCGCCCCGATGCTGTCCGACCCGCGACAGCTGAAGCTGGCGATGTTCCTGCTCGCCGCCTCCCCCGGCATCCCGGTGCTGCTGTACGGCGACGAGATCGGGATGGGCGAGGACCTGGAGCTCCCGGACCGGGCCTCGGTGCGCACCCCCATGCAGTGGTCGAACACGCTCAACGCCGGGTTCTCCGACGCCGAACCGATCGAGCTGGTGCACCCGGTGATCGAACGGGGGCCGTTCGGCTACCAGCACCTCAACGTCGAGGACCAGTCCAAGGACCCGGAGTCGCTGCTGGAGACCCTCAAGCACCTGTTCGCCCTCCGCCGTGAGCTCGGCCCGCTCCTGACCTCGACGGCGCAGGTGGTCGAGGTCGACAGCCCCGGCGTACTCTGCCTGCGCCACAACGACGGCGGGGCGCCCGCGCTGGTGCTCGCCAACCTGTCGCCACGCGGTGTCGACGTGACGCTGCCGGAGGAGCACCGCGAGGACTGGCAGGAGGTGGTCGCCGACCACGCCTACGAGTCCACCCAGGTCGAGGAGGCCATCCACGTGCACGGCTACGGCTACCGCTGGTTCAGGCTCGGGTCATGACCGGCGCGCACCCACGACTCGCGATCGTCACCGGAGCCGACTCCGGGATGGGCAAGGCGACCGCGGAGCTGCTCGCGACCGAGGGCTTCGACGTGGCGATCACCTTCCACACCGACCAGGCCGGCGCCGAGGACACCCGGGCCGGGATCGAGCATCGCGGCGGCCGGTGCTTCGTCGCGCAGCAGGACCTCGAGTCACCGGACACCGCGGATGTCATCGACGACCTGGCCGACCGGCTCGGGGGCCTGGGCGTGCTGGTCAACAACGCCGGCACCGGGCAGAGCGAGATGGCGCTCGACCTGTCCTACGAGCGCTGGCGGCAGGTGCTGTCCACCGACCTCGACGGGCCGTTCCTGTGCGCGCAGCGGGCCGCCCGGCACATGATCGAGGGCGGCCAGGGCGGCCGGATCATCAACGTCACCAGCGTGCACGAGCACCTGCCCCGGGTCGACTCCGCGGCCTACTGCGCCGCCAAGGCCGGCCTCGGGATGCTGACCAAGGTGCTGTCGTTGGAGCTCGCCGAGCACGCGATCACCGTCAACGCGGTCGCCCCGGGCGAGATCTCCACGCCGATGACCGGCGAGCCCGAGGAGGACGCCTACAAGATCGACCGTCCCGGCAACCCGCTCGGACGTCCCGGCCACGTCAACGAGGTCGCCTCGATGATCGCCTTCCTCGCCTCGCCACGCTCCAGCTACGTCACCGGCACGTCGATCATCGTCGACGGCGGACTGAGCAACATGGCCGCACACGGCCACGACATGGCGGACCCGAGCTGGCGGAGGGTGTGAGCGCACTCCCATGACTGCCGTCGACCGCCCCGGCGCCGCACAGTGGGTCCCCGACCGGCTGTCGTTGACCAGGCTGCGGGAGGCGGCCCAGGAGTGCCGCGGCTGCGAGCTGTACCAGCACGCCACCCAGGCGGTGATCGGCGACGGTCCGCGCGACGCCGCGTTGATGCTGGTCGGGGAGCAGCCCGGCGACAAGGAGGACCTCGCCGGCGAGCCGTTCGTCGGCCCGGCCGGCAAGCTCCTCGACCGGGCGCTGGACGAGGCCGGGATCGACCCGTCGTCGGTGTTCCGCACCAACGTCGTCAAGCACTTCCGGTTCTCCGGGACCCGCGGCAAGCAGCGGATCCACAAGTCGCCGTCCCGGGTGCACGTCGCCGCCTGCGGGCCATGGCTGGTCGCCGAGGTGAACCTGGTGAAGCCGCGGGGTGTGGTCCTGCTCGGGGGCACCGCCGGGCAGGCGATCTACGGCTCGTCGTTCCGGGTCGGCAAGAGCAGGGGGACGCTGCAGCAGTGGCCGGCAGATGCGTTCGACGTACGCCAGGTGCCGGAGTGGGTGCTGCCGACCACGCATCCCTCGTCGGTGCTCCGGTCCCGGCAGCGCGACGAGGACTTG
>JAICRS010000093.1 GCA_025966335.1 Nocardioidaceae bacterium | reverse complement strand
CGGCCAACGCCAACAGTCGCTGCTCGCGGCAGAACCGGTCGGCCTTCTCCAGCATCTCCAGCAGGCGGCCCATGGACTCGGGTGTCGAGCGCGGCACCAGGTACTCGAGGTCCACCTGGTCCTCGTCGCGATCGATCGCCTCGTCGAGCCGGTTCACCCCTTGTGCCTGTCGACGCTCGGCCTCGACCTGGAGGAACAGCTCGGACAGCTCACGGGCCACGGGGTAGTCGTTGCCGTGGCCGAGGGAGAGCAGCCGCAGCTCGCGACGCAGCTCGCTGTACCGGTTGCGGAAGTGCGCGAACACCTGGACCGGCATCCCACACAGCCGGATGGTCACCAGCTCCTCGGGGTCACCGGCCTCTGCCAGCCGCTCGTGGACGGTCTGCTCCAGGTCGAAGACGTCCCCGGACAGGTCGCCGTCGATGCGCAGGTCCGCGGTCGGCTCGAACCAGACGGTCTTCCCGTCGGGCGCGACCTCCGAGCCCCAGGTCGATGAGTAGAGGGCGACGATGCCCAGGCCCCGGCCGATCGTGGAGAGAAGATGCTCCTCGTCGGTCATCTCGATGTTGACCTCGGGCGGGTGTTGCGAGTGGTCCCGCACCTCGACGCGCGGGTGGCTGCGGGTGCCCCGGACGCGCACCGTGATCGGCGGGTCGGCATGCAGGATCGCGTTCGTCACCAGCTCGGAGACTCCGAGCTCGGCGGCGTCGACGAGGTCGTCGCGACCCAGCCGCTCCAGGACGTCGCCGACCCACTCCCGGGCCAGCTTGACCGACTGCGGGTCGGGCTCGAGGGGGAGTGGCTCCTTGTTCAGCGGCATCGGTCAGCGCCTGCTTCGCACGGCGTTCAGGCTGACCAGCCTGGTCACCACCATCGCGATGTAGAAGATCCCGGCCACCTGTTCGAGCATGACGACACTGCGGGCATGTCCGCTCACCGGCGTGATATCCGAAAGCCCCGTGCTCGACAGTGTGGTGAAGGAAAGGAAGAGGAGCTCCATCCAGGACCGTGTACCCGAGCCTTCCGCGGTGAAACTCTGCGGATCGAGTGCCTGGACGACGACGTACACGAAGGCGAATGCCCAGGCGAGCAGCGTGAACACCGCGCCGATCGCGAACAGCTCGTCGGTGGTGACCCGGTTGTCCTCGAGCATGTAGGCCAGCATGCTCATCGCGGCGTAGAAGTACAGCACCGCCTCGAAGGCCGAGGACCACGCGAACAGGCCCTCGCTGGCGCTGAACACCTGGATGCTGAGCAGGACGATCGCCGGGGCCGCGATCAGCATGCTGACCCAGGACAGGAACGGTGTCGCGCGGATCGCGATCACCGCCAGCGCCAGCACCAGGATGCCGAACATCGCGAAGGCCGCGCGCCCGGCGCTCGAGTCCTCCATGAAGGGGTAGAGGAGAACACCGGCGAGCTGCGCCAGCAGGAGGAGCGCGCAGGGTGTCTGCTTGACGAACGTGACGACCCGCATGGACCGAGGTTAGCGGCTGACCGCGCCCTCGGCCCATCGCCGAGCCGTCATGTTTTGCGGCCCGAGCCGTCGCGTTTTGCGTGCCGAGCCGTCGCGTTTGGCGGGCCGAGCCGTCAGGTTTGGCGGGCCGACAGCCGGCTCGGAGACAACGAGTCGCACCAGCAGTCGCGATGACCGGGTGGTTCAGGGTTGAGGGACAGGCGGCCGTCGTACGGCGAGGTGGTGGCACGTCGTACGACGGCGCTGGGGACTGAGCCCGGAAGGCTGGGCGGAGCCTGATCATGCCCACACGGCCGCCATTTGCGACGGCTCGGCACACCAACCCTGCCGGCTCGGCCCGCAAAACTTGCGGGCGGGGCGGGGTGGGGGGGGGGTGGGGGCGAGGGGCGGAGTCAGTGGGTGGCGAGGTACGCGTCGACGACCTCGTAGAACTTCTCCGGCTGGTCGCGGCGGATGCAGTGGCCGGCGCCCTCGATCCGCGTCACGGTCACGTTCGAGTTGCCCAGGTCGGCGATCCCCTTCTCCAGCTCGTCGTCGATGCAGACCTCGTCCATCGCGCCGCCGGTGACCACGAGCACCGGCACGATCAGCTCCTCGAACAGCTCCGGCCACGGCGTGCTCGGCTTGAAGTCGCCGTGGGCCAGGTAGTCGGTGTCCATCTGCTGCTCGGCCCGGCCGGTCGCGCGCAGCTCGTCCTCGGCCCAGTCCGGGTGCTTGGTCCGCCGCACCTCGAGCAGCTCGGCCTCGTCGCCGGCGGCGATGCTCTCCTTCACCCCGGCCAGGTGCTCCTCGCCACGCGCGGGATCGTGCTGCTTCTCGTCCGGCGCGAGCGGAGCGGGGTCCTCCAGGACGACGGCGCGGACCAGATCGGGTCGGCGTACCGCCGTGGTCAGCGCCACCGCGCCACCGAGCGAGTGGCCGATCACGACCGGCGCCTCCCCGAGCTGTTCGAGCAGGTGGATCGCGTCCTCGACCATCACGTCGCCGGGGTGCTGGTCGAGCTGCTCGCGGGTGAACCGGGGCGACTCGCCGTGCCCGCGCGCGTCGACGGTGACGATCGCGTAGTCGCCGCCCCAGTGGGCCACAGCACCGGGCCAGCCGCTGCCGGAGTCGGTCAGGCCGTGCAGGAAGACCAGCGTCGGCGCCTCGTTGTGCGGCCGGCCGTGGCGACGTACGACCAGGTCGGTCTTGATCTCACCCATGGTTCTCCTCTCGCGGCGCCGAGCTCAGCCGGCCGCCGGCAAGGATCAGCCAGGCGCAGGAGTGGTCCGGAAGAGCTCGAGCTCAGCTTGGTAGTACTTCGTGGTCCTACCCAGCGGCGTCATTCCCAATCGGTGGCAGACCGCGATCGAGGCCGCGTTGTCGGGGCGTACGACGGCCAGGATCTCGTCGAGACCACGGGCGAAACCCCACGCGATCGCGCCCCGGGCGGACTCCGAGGCGAGCCCCTGACCCCACGAGTCGGGGTGGAAGTGCCAGCCGACCTCGAACTCGCCGGCGCCGTCGGGCAACGGCAGCAGGATGACCGTCCCGGCGACCACGCCGTCGGCCTTCCGCTCCACCGCCCAGCGCCCCGTGTCCGGCTCGGCCACGTTCAGCTCGCCCCACCGCTGCACCATCCGGTGCGCCTGGTCCATTGACTCCATCGCCTGCGGCTCCGCGCCGAGCCACTTGGCGACCTCCCAGCGGCGGTAGATGTCGAACACCCGCTCGGCGTCCTCGGCCGCCCAGTTGCGGACCAGGCAGCGCTCGGTCTCGTAGAAGACGTCAGCGGTCAAGGTGCCGCGCCCACGCGAAGCAGAACAGGCCGTAGCAGGCCAGCCCGGCGGCGATCAGCAACAGCAGCGGCGCCCCGAACGGCTGCTCCAGCACGGTCTTCAGCGCCTGGTCGAGCCCACCGGAGTCCTCCGGGTCGTGGGTCCAGGCGGCGTACACGAACAGCCCGCCGACCACCGCCAGCGCCGCACCCTTGGCGACGTAGCCGACCCGGCCCAGCCCGCGGTAGAGCCGTCCGCTGTTCCCGGTCTGCCCCTTGACCTTCAGCTCGTCGCGGAAGTCCTCGGTGAATCCCTTGTAGACATGGGCTCCGGCGACCACGAGCACGCCCACGCCGACGGCCGCGACGAGCCACGACCCGAACGGCATCGCCATCAGCCGGGAGGTCAGGGTGTCGGTGTCGTCCCCGCCCGCGCCGCCGGACCCGATCGCGATCTTCAGCGCGCTGGTGCCCAGGACGCCGTAGATGATCGCCTTGCCCACCGACTTCGCCCGGTAGAACAACCGCTTGGCGCCGTCCTCGTCCCGGTGGCCGAGCGCCGCCTCGATCAGCTGCCAGGCCACCAGCGCGTAGAAGCCGAGCCCGACGATCCACAGCAGCACCAGGCCGAACGGCTTCTGCGCCAGCTCGCTGAGGGCCCCGGAACCGCTGGCCGAACCCGCTCCGTCACCGAGCGCGAGCTGCGCGGCCAGCCAGGCGATCAGCAGGTGCACGGTGCCGTAGGCCACCAGGCCCACCCGCACCGCATGGTCGAGCACATCGCTGTCGTCGGCCTTGCGACCGAGCTGGTCCGCCTTGGCAGACACCTGTCCCGCGTTCATGTCCTGATCCCTCCCGCCGACCCCGTGTGTGGACTCTTACCCACTCAGGCCGGAGGAATGTCTGCCGGCGTCTCGAAGCGCGCGATCGAGGTGACCAACCCGTCGCCGACGGTGAACACGCACCAGGTCTCGGTCGGCTCCAGAGGTGCGCCGTCCGGCGCGTTCGCGGTGGTCCACCGCGCCACCTCGCGTACGACGAAGCGTCCGCCCGTCTCGACCAGGTCCTCCTGCGGCTCGAGCCGGATGCCCGAACGGGCCAGCCAGCCCCGGACCAGGTCGTGCCCGTGCCCGACGCCGCGCGGCCCCTGGACCGCGACGTCCGGGTCGCAGCAGGCCACCGCACCATCGATGTCGCCGGCGTTGACCGCGTCATGCCACGTCTTGAGTACTGCTGCGGGGTCGCTCATGGCCGCAAGCGTATGCGGACTCACCAGGATCCGGGTACAACAGGTGGGTGACCTCAGGACCCCTCGTGCTCGGACCGCTGATCCGCTACGTCGACGAGACCTCCGCGAGCATCTGGGTGGAGACCCGGGACGGCGCGCGGGTCGTCGTCCGGGCCGGTGACCGGTCCTGGGACGCACGGACGTTCACCGTGCACGGGCACCACTACGCCCTGGTCGAGGTGGCCGGACTCGAGCCGGGGACGGTCACGCCGTACTCGGTGGAGGTCGACGCGACGCCGGTGTGGCCGCCGCCCGGGTCGGCGTACCCACCGTCGGTGATCGCGACCCTGAAGCCGGGCAAGCCGCTGCGGATGGCCTACGGCTCGTGCCGGACCAGCGTCGCGCACGACGAAGCGGGCAACAGCACCCACGGGGTCGACGCGATGCGGGCCTACGCGCTGCGGATGGCCGAGGACGATGTCGCTTGGCCGGACCTGCTGCTGTTCCTGGGCGACCAGGTCTACGCCGACGAGACCACCGCGGAGATGCAGGAGTTCATCGCCGCGCGCCGCGACATCGAGGAGCCGCCGGGCGAGGAGCTCAAGGACTTCGAGGAGTACGCGCACCTCTACGAGCTGGCCTGGAGCGACGAGGCGAACCGGTGGCTGCTGTCGACGCTGCCGAGCGCGATGATCTTCGACGACCACGACATCCGCGACGACTGGAACACCTCGCTGTCCTGGAAGCAGCAGATGGAGGCCACGCCGTGGTGGCACGAGCGGATCGTGTCCGGGCTGGCGTCGTACTGGGTCTACCAGCACCTGGGCAACCTGTCGCCCGACGAGCGGGCCGAGGACGAGATCTGGCAAGAGGTCGCGGCGCACACCGGGGACGAGGAGCTCGACCTGACCGAGCGGCTGGACGCGCTCGCCGACCGCGTCGACCAGCAGCCCGACAGCTACCGGTGGAGCTACGCCCGCGAGATCGGCGACGTCCGGCTGGTGGTGGTCGACTCCCGGGCCGCCCGGGTGCTCGCGCCAGGGGAGCGGTCAATCCTCGACGACAAGGAGCTGGCCTGGCTGGACGGGCAGCTGCGTGGCGATTGCCGGCACCTGCTGGTCGGCACCTCGCTGCCGTTCCTGCTCTCCCCGGGGCTGCACCACCTGGAGGCGTGGAGCGAGGCGCTGTCCTCCGGTGCCTGGGGCCGGCGGGGCGCCCGGTTCGGGGAGAAGCTGCGGCAGCTGGTGGACCTCGAGCACTGGGCCGCGTTCCAGAAGGGCTTCCAGGCGGTGGCCGCGATGGTGACCGAGGTCGCCGACGGGCGTCGCGGGCCCGCCCCGGAGACGGTGACGTTCCTGTCCGGGGACGTGCACCACTCCTACGTCTCCGAGGTCGAGCGGAGCTCCGGGTCCCGGATCGTGCAGGCGGTCTGCTCCCCGGTCCGCAACCCGCTGCCCCGGTCGATGCGGTTCGCGACGGCGGTGCTGTCCTACGGGATCGCGGGACCCGCTGGTGCCCTCGTGGCGCGCTCGGCGAAGGTGCCGGACCCGCCGTTCCGCTGGAGCTCGGTGCAGGGGCCGTGGTTCGACAACAACCTGGCCAGCCTCGAGGAGACGCCGGACGGGCTCCGGCTGTGGTGGGAGACCGGTGTCGTCGACGGCGACGACCATGCGCATCCGCGGCTGGAGCAGGTGGCTGCGCTGACCATCGAGCCGCGCGGCAGCTGAACCCGCATCACCCTCACCCCGGCGTGACCGTGCTCGGCTCGTCGGTGTCGAGCCCGAGCAGCGCGTTCTCGACGACCTCGGCGAGCGCGGGATGGATCCAGTACTGCCCGCGCGCTACCTCGTGCACGGTCTGCCCGAAGCTCATCGCCTGGATCAGCGGCTGGATCAGGTTCGACGCCTGCGGCCCCAGGATGTGCGCGCCGAGCAGCAGCCCCGTGTCCGGGTCCGCGAGGACCTTCGCGAAGCTGGTCCGGTCCTCCATCGCCCAGCCGTACGCCGTGTCACCGTAGGCCTGCCGTGAGGTGACGAACCGGATCCCCTGCTCGCTCGCCTCCTTCTCGGTGAGCCCGACACTGGCGACCTGCGGCGAGGTGAACACCGCGCTCGGCACGAACCGGTGGTCCGAGCGCACCAGGTCGTCGGGATGCAGCAGGTTGTGCTGGACCACCCGCGCCTCCTGGTTCGACACGTGCTTGAGCTGGTAGCGGTTGCTGACGTCGCCGAGTGCCCAGATGCCCTCGGCGCTGGTCCGCTGGTAGTCGTCGACCAGGACCAGGCCGGTGCCGTCGACCTCGACACCGGTGCGGTCCAGGTCGAGCCCGTCGGAGTTCGAGCGGCGGCCGGTGGCGATCAGCAGCGCGTCCACGTCGAGCGTGCCGGTCTCCGGTCCCCGCACCAGGTGGGCGCGGATGCATCCGTCGTACTCCTCCACCTTGCTGACCACCGTGTCGAGCCGCACGTTCCAGCGTTCCTGGGCGAGCTCGGTGAACCGCTCGCTGACGTCCTGGTCCTCCTCGCGCAGCAGCGCGCCGGACCGGTTGATGATGGTGACCTCGCTGCCGAAGGAGCCGAACACGTGCGCGAACTCCGCGGCGACGAACCCACCACCGATGATCGCGAGCCGTCGCGGCAGCTCGTCGATGCGCATGATCGTGTCGGAGGTGTGGTGCTCGACCTGGTCGAGGCCGGCGATCGGGGGTACGACGGCGCGGCTGCCCGCTGCGATCACGACCTGGTCAGCGGTGATCGTCTCGCCGGTCCCGGTGTCGAGCTGCCGGAGGCCGGTGAACCGGGCATGCCCCTCGTAGACGTCGACGTTCTCGTTGCCGTTCATCCGCCAGCTCCGCCCGGCCACCGAGATCGGGTCGATCCGTCGGAAGATCCGGTCCCGGATCTGCGCCCAGTGCACCGCGTCGACGTGCAGGTCGACACCCAGCCCGGCGGCGTGCGCGGCGGCGCGGGCCAGGTCGGCGGGGTAGACGAACATCTTGGTCGGGATGCAGCCGACGTTGAGGCAGGTGCCGCCGAACGTGCCCTTCTCCAGCAGCGCCACCTTCCGGTCGGCGAAGTCCTCGTTGACGATCGAGTTCCCCGAGCCGCTGCCGATGATCGCGAGGTCGTAGTGGGTCACCCCACCATCCTGCCTTGCACGGGCGGGTCGACCGGTCGCCGCCGTGACCTGTGAGCCACGACATGCTCCGGCCGGCATGAAACGAGACGGGGCTGTGTTGGCTCTTATGAAGGCACAGAATGGGAACGACCGGAGTGACCAGAGAACCCAGCGAGAGGTGAACGATGGCACACGTGACCACGTCAACGGCCGGGACCGGCACGGACAGGCACAAGGTTGTCGTGATCGGGTCCGGCTTCGGCGGTCTGTTCGGGACGAAGGCGCTGCGCGGTGCCGACGTCGATGTGACGATGATCGCCAAGACCACGCACCACCTGTTCCAGCCGCTGCTCTACCAGGTGGCCACCGGGATCCTGTCCGAGGGCGAGATCGCGCCGCCGACCCGGGAGGTCCTGTCCTCGCAGAAGAACGCGCGGGTGCTGCTGGGCGAGGTCACCGACATCGACCTGGACGCGCGCACGGTCACCTCCCAGGTCCTCGGTCGCGAGACGGTCACGTCGTACGACTCGCTGCTGGTCGCCGCCGGCTCGACCCAGTCCTACTTCGGCAACGACGGTTTCGCCGAGTTCGCGCCCGGCATGAAGAGCATCGACGACGCGCTGGAGCTGCGCGGCCGGATCTTCGGTGCCTTCGAGCTCGCCGAGCTGGCCGAGACCGAGGAGGAGATCGACCGGCTGCTCACCTTCGTGGTGGTCGGGGCCGGGCCGACCGGGGTGGAGATGGCCGGGCAGATCGCCGAGCTCGCGCACCGGACCCTGCACCGGGACTTCCGCCGGATCAACACCCGCACCGCCCGGGTGATCCTGCTCGACGCGGCCTCCCAGGTGCTGCCGCCGTTCGGGGAGAAGCTCGGCCGCAAGACCAAGAAGGAGCTCGAGGAGCTCGGCATCGAGGTGCAGCTCGGCGCGATGGTGGTCGACGTCGACGAGCGCGGCCTCGAGGTGCAGGACAAGGACGGCAGCCGGCGCCGGATCAACGCGGTCACCAAGATCTGGGCCGCCGGGGTCGCCGCCAGCCCGCTGGGCAGGACGCTGTCGGAGCAGACCGGTGCCGCCCTCGACCGGGCCGGCCGGATCTCGGTCAACCCGGACCTGACCCTGCCCGGGCACCCGGAGGTGTTCGTGGTCGGCGACATGATCAACCTGGACCACCTGCCGGGCGTCGCCCAGGTCGCGATCCAGGGCGCGAAGTACGCCGCCGAGGAGATCAAGAACCGGGTCGAGGGCAAGGGGCCGCAGTCGCCGTTCAAGTACTTCGACAAGGGCAGCATGGCGATCATCAGCCGCTTCGACGCGGTCGCGATGATCGGCAAGCTCCGGATCTCCGGGTTCATCGCCTGGCTGATGTGGCTCGGCGTGCACCTGGTCTACATCACCGGGTTCAAGAACCGGGTGACCGCGCTGATGCACTGGGCGGTCAGCTTCATCGGCCGCGGCCGCTCCGAGCGGACCACCACCGAGCAGCAGATCTTCGCGCGCGCCGCGTTGAGCCGGCTCGAGCACGGCGCCGCGGAGCTGGTCAGCCCGCCCGGCGAGTACGACGAGCGGCAGGCCGAGATCGAGGAGCGCCGGCGGGCCGAGCTCGAGGCGCGGGCGGCCGAGGAGTGCCGGCTGACCGACTCCGGCGAACGGGGCACGAAGCAGGAGGAGCCCGCCGTACCCCGGTGACCTGCTACTGCTCGTCGATCGTGTGCACCGCCGCCTCCTCGGCGCTGGCGGCCGCACCGTCGATCCCGACGTCCTCGGCGACGAGGTCCTTCTCGGTGTCCTCGGCGATCCCGCCGTCCTCGCTGACCAGCCGGCCCGTCCTCTCGTCGCCGACCTCACCGCCGACGTTCTCGGTCTCGTTGGCGGCCTGCTCGTAGGGGTCCGGCTCGGGGACCTCCTGCGCGATCCGTTGGTCGAGCGTCTCCCCGCGCTCCTCCTCGAGCGGTGTGTTGCCGTAGCCCTCGCCCGCCGACCACTTCTCGGGAGGCGAGTACCCCTCGTCCATCGGGTCCTCGAGGCCGCGGTCGCTCACCAGGCTGGTGCCGTCGCCCTGCGGCTGGTCCTCGTCGTCCACGCTGTAGGAGTGGTAGGTCTCGTTCTCGGTCACGCCGTCGTAGACGCCGGTGTCCGGGTCGGTTCCGGTCTGCTCGCCGGTCGGGTCAGCTGGGTTCTCGCTCATGCTTGTCACCCTTCGTTGTGGTGCGGGTGATTTCAAGTGCCCTGCACGAACGCGAAGCATGCATGGCGTCAGCCGGTCACGCCGGTCAACCGGCGTTCGAGGTCGCGCAGGTCCTTGCCGAGGTTCCGCCGGACCAGGATCCCCATCAGCGGGCCGGCGACGCGGTAGTACGTGCTGGCGTCGCCGCGCACCCGGATGCTGGCCCGCGTCCCGGCGCCGACCGGCTCGAACCGGTAGGTGATGTGCATCGGCATCGGGCCGGAGACCGATCGCATGTCCAGCTCGGTCGGCGGGTCGTAGCCACTCACCCGGAGCACGTAGTCGATCCGTTTCCCCAGGAAGTACGCCGTCCGCGTCACCTCCGCGCCCAACCCGAAGCCGCCGTCCGGCGCCTCTGTCGTGAGCTCGGCCGTGCGGATGCCCTGGGTCCACTCGTGGTCGTGCCGCCAGTCCATCGCATAGGCCGCCACCGTGTCCGGCGACAGCGCGATCAGCCGGGTCTGCTGCACGTCAAGGGCCATGAAACCAGTCTGCCAGGGCTCAGGGCCTCCGGCTTCGCGACAACAGGTCACCGTGACCTGTTGGCGCAGGAAACCGGCGGCGGATGTGCGTGAGCCGGTCACGGTGACCTGTTGGCGCAAGCGAAGCGGAGTTTCCTTGCAACAACGGGTCACCGTGACCTGTTGTTGCAGCGCGGTCACCTCAGCGCGGCCGCGGCGACCGTGAGGTCGGCGACCAGCGCCGCCAAGTCCTCGTCGCGCTGCCGGGACCGGAGCACCGACGAGGGATGCGTGGTCGGCAGCACCCACTCCGGCACCTGGCGTACGTCGAACGCATCCGCCGGCCACTGCTGCAGCGTCCCCCTGCTCTTGCCGACCCGGAACGACGAGCCGTAGATCGCCTGCCCGGCGGTCCCCCCGAGCAGGACCACACCCCGCGGCTTCACCAGGTTCATCTCGGCGACCAGCCACGGCCCGCAGGCGGCGACGTGCACCCGGGACGGCGACTTGTGGATCCGCTGCTTGCCGCGGGTCCCGGAGAACCGGAAGTGCTTGACGACGTTGGTGTGGAACACCGACGACGGGTCGATCCCGGCCTCGTCCAGCGCCCGGTCGAGGAGCTTGCCGGCCGGGCCGACGAACGGCTCGCCGGCGAGGTCCTCCTTGT
>JAICRS010000364.1 GCA_025966335.1 Nocardioidaceae bacterium | reverse complement strand
TGTCGCAGCTGCGCCCCGACTTCCCCGAGATCAGCATCTCCAAGATCCGGTTCCTCGAGGCGGAGGGACTGATCGAGCCGGAGCGCACCCCGTCGGGATACCGGAAGTTCTCCCACCGCGACGTCGAGCGGCTGCGCTACGTGCTGACCAGCCAGCGCGAGCACTACCTCCCGTTGAAGGTGATCAAGGAGCACCTCGACGCGATCGACCGCGGCCTGGAGCCGCCGGCGATCACCGGCACCGGTCCGCAGGTGCCGCGTGTGGTGCTGGCCGGGGACGGCTATCCCAGTCCGGACGCCTTCGCGGTGGACGGCGCGGAGCTGCGGCTCTCGCGCGCCGAGCTGGTGGCCGCGGCCGAGATCGACGACGCGATGCTGCAGCAGCTGGAGAACTTCGGGCTGGTCAAGCCCCGGCAGGGTGGCAGCCACTACGACGGCGAGGCGCTGGTGATCGCGAAGACCGCCGGCGAGCTGGCCGCATTCGGTCTCGAACCGCGTCACCTCCGGTCGTTCAAGAACGCCGCGGACCGGGAGATCGGTCTGGTGGAGCAGGTGGTCTCGCCCATGCAGCGCGCCCGCGACGCGTCGGCGAAGGCGCGCGCCGAGGACACCATCAAGCAGATGGCCGCGCTGTCCGTGAGGTTGCACGCGACGCTGGTGAAGAGCGGCCTGCGGTCCTCACGCTGAGGGGCTCGACGTCCTTTCCTACGGGAGTACGCTGGCTGCGTGCGTGAAGTCGATGTGATCGGTGTCCGTGTCGAGATGCCCTCGAACCAGCCCATCGTCCTCCTCCGGGAGGTGTCGGGGGACCGCTACCTGCCGATCTGGATCGGGGCCGTCGAGGCGACCGCGATCGCCTTCGCGCAACAGGGCGTCGTACCTCCCCGGCCGTTGACGCACGACCTGATCAAGGACCTCCTCACCGCCACCGGCAACGACCTCACCGAGGTCCGGATCACCGAGATGAAGGACGGCATCTTCTACGCCGTCCTGGTCTTCGAGTCCGGTGTCGAGGTCAGCGCCCGGCCGTCCGACTCGATCGCGGTGGCGCTGCGCACCGGCACCAAGATCGTCTGCGCCGACGACGTGCTGGCCGAGGCGGGGCTCGCCGTGCCCGACGAGCAGGAGGACGAGGTGGAGAAGTTCCGCGAGTTCCTCGACCACGTCTCGCCGGAGGACTTCGAGAGCCGCTGACCGGCCTCGAGAACTGAACCTCAACCTCTAGTTGAGAGTTGCGACACGCGGTGGTGATTGTGCGGACGTCGTTGACCACCCTCAGGCCGAGGCCTACCTTTGGAGTGTCTTCGCTGTAACTCCACCGTTGTGTTCTGACCGGGAACCGACGGCTTCCCCCGGAGGGACAGGCAGAGCGGAGCGACCAACGGAGGTCCCACGTGACAGGCAACGGCGAGAAGGCTGGCCAGTCGGCCCAGCGATCAGCTGACCAGACCGCCGCTCACGAGGCTGCTGCGACCGCTGACGAGCAGGGTCTGCTGTTCGACGACGACGTCTCGCCGCTGCCCAGCGACGCCGGCTACCGCGGGCCGACCGCCTGCAACGCGGCCGGGATCACCTACCGCCAGCTCGACTACTGGGCGCGCACCGGCCTGGTCGAGCCCACCGTCCGCGGCGCCACCGGTTCCGGCACCCAGCGGCTGTACTCCTTCCGCGACATCCTGCTGCTCAAGGTGA
>JAICRS010000017.1 GCA_025966335.1 Nocardioidaceae bacterium | reverse complement strand
TCCGCCTGTCCGCTGTCGCTAGAGAGGGAGAACGACAGCTGCTCTACCCCATCCGGGACGTCGCTGACCCGACCCAATACGTGGTAGGTGTCCTTCGTGTCGTCACCATCAAGGAACCTGACCTGGTGCAGACCAGTGAACCGGAAGTCGTGCTCCCTAACGGGCTTGAATGTGAAGGTGACGCTGTTGTCGCTCTCGACCATCTCTTCATGACCGTCCGCGGTGACCGTCACGGTCAGCTCGTCGGAACCCATGTCCTCGGGGTAGCTGAGCGGGAGCTCTAGCGTGTACTCGCTCGGCGCGACCATTCGCGAGGTCACCTGGCCGGCGCCGAGTGAGCTGACGAACGGTGCGCACGTTGCCTGCGTCTTCAGCCCCTGCTCGCTCGAGAGGAGTTCCACATCGCAAAGCTGGTTAGCGTCGGGGAGAAGGGTCGTGTGGGCGGACTCGAGGTCCACTGTCAGCCCGACAAGTCCTGGCGGGAGATTGGTGAGCGGGATCGACAGCGTGCCGCTCGTGACGTCGACGCTCACGTTGCCCAGCCGGAGGTCGGCTGGCGGCAGCGACGGCTCGCCCGGTGTGGTCACCGGCGGCGTGTCCACCTCCGTGCTCGGAGCTGGAACGGACGGCGCCGGAACGGACGGCGACGGCTCGGTCGGAGCTGGAACGGAGGGGCCCGGGATCGACGGAACTGGGATGGCTGGCCCGGGCACAGTCGGCGTCGCTCCAGGCGAGATCGGTGTGGTCGGCGTCGGCAGGACGGGTCCGTCGGTCGGCACATCCGGCGTACCGCCGGGTCCGCCGGTTCCGGGGGTGCCCGGAGCATCAGGGCCGACGCCGGGGTCGCTCACGGGACCGTCGCCCGTGCCGATGCCAGGCCCCGGACCGACGCCGGGCAGCGCACCGGGCACCGTGGTGGCGGTCGACGGAATCCCGGACGGAACCGCGGACGGGGTCTCGGTGGTCAGCAGGTCGCCGATCGGCGCGACTGCGCCGGGAGCATCCGAGGTGACAGCGTTCGGCGTTTCGTCGGAACCCTCGGCGGCGGGGGACTGCCCGAGCGGCAGCTCCGGCGCCGGAGCGGCGTTCGGGGACGTCGCAGCGATCGGTGCGTCCGCGCTGACGACCACGTCCTTCTCGGCGGGGTTGAGGAACAGGAAGCCGGCGGTGGCTACGGCGGCCACGCTGGCTGCGACGGCTCCGGCGGTCGCGGCGGTCGCGTTGCCGACCACGACGTCGCGGGCCCGGCCCACCAGCGCCAGCACGCCGCCGGCGGTCGCCGTACCGGACGATCCCAGGTAGCCGGCCGCCGCCGCGCCCAGGAGAAGAGGAGCGATGATGCCGGCGAGGTTCGAGTTCACCTCGGTCAGCTCGAGGTACATCGCGGTGCACCGGCGGCACTCGTCGAGGTGCTCCTCGACCTTGGTGGTGTCCCGCCGGGAGAGGCCCTTGCGCACGTAGGCGCCGAGCCGTTCATTGACCCACCGGCACCGCTCGGCGGAGATGTCCGCGAGGTGCATGGTGAGGAACGCCTGCCGAAGACCCTCGCGCGCACGGTAGGCCAGCGCGGAGACCGAGTTGGCGCTCATCCCGAGCAGGGGTGCGATGTCGGCCGGCTTCTGGCCCTCGACCTCGAGGTGCCAGAGCACCAGCTGCCAGCGTTCGGGCAGCGACGCGAACGCCTTGGCGGCGGCGCCGTTCTCGAAGTCGGCGACGGCGGTGTCCTGGAACGGGATACCGGGGTCGAACTGGGTCATGTCGTCGGAGGTCTGCAGCTTCTGGCCGGCGCGGATCCGGTCCACGTGCAGCCGGCGGACCGACGTCAGCAGATAGGCGCGGAAGGCCACGTCGGGGCCGCCGCCGCCCTGCAGCACCTGGAGCACCTTCGCGAACGCCTCGGAGACCAGGTCGTCGGCGTCCGGCCCGCGGGCGAGCTGGCGGGCCAGCCGGTTGGCGGCCTCGATGTGACGCGAGAACAGCTCGCCGTAGGCAGCGACGTCTCCCCCGCGTACGCACGAGATCAGCTCGGCGTCGCTAGGCGTCTCGATGTCGCTCAGCAGCTCGGTCATTGAGGAGTGCACGCATATCCGGACCAAGCGTGACGACCTGTCACGCTGGCACCTATCACAAGGTAGCCGCGGCGAGCCTTGCGGTTGTCGCGTTTTCGGAAATTTGATGCACAGGGGCCAGGTGGAGCGTCATCCGCACGGAGCACACGGCGAGAAAATGTCCAGGATCGCGTCATGGACCGGTCGCCGGCCCGTCTCACCCCCGTAGGTGGCCGCTGCTGCACCGGTGGTGGCGACACATCCATCGTGGACGGAGGTGACCGGTGATGGCGATCTTCACGCCGTTCATTCGGCGTCGGTCCACGGTGGAGGAACAGGCACCAGGGCGGGAGCTGCCCGAGGCGATCCGGCGAGCACTGCCGATGCGCTTCGAGGCGGTGGGGGAGGCCCTGGCGTCTGATGCCGACACCATCGCGGCGTGCACCGTGGTCGGTCGCGACGTAGCCCGAGACGGTGCCGCCCTGGGAGAGGCACTGCACGGGCTGCGCGCGACCTTCGCGCTGGTGAACGGGACCACCCCGGACTTCCGGTCCGCAGAGGCGCTGTCGGTTGCCTGGAGCGAGGCGACGCTGGAGTACCTGCACCAGCTGTCCTGCGAGGACCCGCTCACCGGGCTGGCCAGCCTGGCGCACGTGCGCACCCGGCTCGACGAGCTCTACCGCGAGGCGGAGCAGAGCGGGATCTCGGTGCGGGCCAGCCATGCCCTGGTCCTGGTGGAGATGTGCTTCACGAGCGTCACCGACTCCACCGACCAGCACTTCACTCGGGCGCTCCGCCTGGTGCAGCTGACCGAGGCGATCCGGACGGTGTTCTCCGGCGGCGAGACGATCGGCCGCCTCGGCCTGAACCGGGCGGTGACCATCGCGCCCCGCCAGATCGACCTGGGCATCTCCGTCGCGATGCTCCGCGAGGTGATCCGCGACCTCGAGCTCGGTGCGACCGAGGTGCGGGTGTGGATCGAGGGGCTGCCCGCGGCGGCCGACTCGGCCACCCGGCTGCTCGACGAGCTTGCCCGCTGATTCCCACCGACCACGGGGGTGCCGTGGGGATCAGCGGGCACGAACTCCCGCACCGGCACTAGCCTGGCCCTTATGTGTGGTCGCTACGCCTCCAGCCGTCGTCCCGAGGACCTCGTCGAGGAGTTCGAGATCGACAGCAACGAGGTCAAGGAGACGCTGGCGCCGGACTACAACGTGGCGCCCACCAAAGAGGTGTACGCCGTTGTCGAGCGGCCGCCCTCGAAGGAGAAGGAGCGCCCGCCGCAGCGGCAGCTGCGGGTCCTGAACTGGGGACTGGTGCCGTCGTGGGCCAAGGATCCCTCCATCGGGAACCGGATGATCAACGCGCGGATGGAGACGGTCGCCGAGAAGCCCGCCTACAAGAAGGCGTTCGCCGTACGACGCTGCCTGCTTCCGGCTGATGGCTACTACGAGTGGTACACCACCTCGCAGAAGACCAAGGCCGGCAAGCCGCTCAAGCAACCCTTCTTCATCCACCCGGCCGACGGCGGGGTGATGGCGATGGCCGGCCTCTACGAGATCTGGCGCGACCCGACCCGCGACGACGACGACCCGCACCGGTTCCGGTGGACGTGCACCGTGCTGACCACCTCGGCCGAGGACGACCTCGGGCACATCCACGACCGGATGCCGTTGCTGGTCGAGCCGGAGCGGTACGGCGCGTGGCTCGATCCGACCGTGTCCGACCCCGAGGACCTCCTGTCCCTGCTGGTGCCGGCGGCGCCCGGTCGGCTGCAGGCGCACCCGGTCTCCACCGAGGTCAACAACGTGCGGAACAACGGGCCCGACCTTGTCGAGCCGCTCGACACCGAGCCGCCGGACCCGGCATGAGCACGGTCCGGACGGTCGAGACGCCGCACGGCGAGGCGCGCCTGGTCGTGGACCGCTCCAAGCACCCGGTCGCCACCCTGCTGCTCAACCACGGCGCCGGGGGCGGGATCGACTCGCGGGACCTGGAGGCGCTGGCCAAGGCGCTGCCCCGGCAGGGCATCACCGTGGTCCGGCTCGAGCAGCCGTGGAAGGTCGCGGGGAAGCGGCTTGCGCCCGCCCCCAAGGTCCTCGACGCCTGCCTGGTGGCCGCCGCCAACCAGCTCCGGGTGCGCACCCCGCTGGTCGTCGGCGGCCGCAGCGCCGGGGCGCGATCGGCCGCTCGCTGTGCGAAGGAGCTCGGCGCGTCCGGGGTTCTCGCCCTGGCCTTCCCGCTGCACCCCCCCGGCAAGCCGGAGAAGTCGCGGGTCGAGGAGCTCGAGGGGGCAGGCCTGGCCACGCTGGTGATCCAGGGCGAGCAGGACGCGTTCGGCAGACCAGAGGAGTTCCGCGACGGCCACGACCTCGCCGTGGTCCCCGGTGCCGACCACGGCTTCAAGGTGCCCAAGCGCGGGGAGATCACCCAGGAGGACGCGCTCGGGATCATCGTGGAGGCGACGCTCGAGTGGATCGTCCGGGACGTGGTCGGGAATCGAACCGACCTATGAGGTGTTGTCGCTCACGAGACCCCTGGAGTAGCACTGAGGAGGAGAGCGCGTGCTCGGAACGATCCCGTGCCGTCCCGATGACTCGGTCCGGTGCCCCGCCCCGTCGTACTTCGCGACGCCGCCGGGCACCCCGGTAGGCTGGGCTGCAATGACTGACTCAGCCCCCACCCCGGATCCGGAGGCCGCCGAGGCCCCGGAGACTGATGAGCAGCGGTCGGCGCGCTTCGAACGCGACGCGATGCCCTACCTCGACCAGCTCTACTCCGCGGCGATGCGCATGACCCGCAACCCGCAGGATGCCGAGGACCTGGTCCAGGAGACCTTCGCCAAGGCGTTCGCGGCCTTCCACCAGTTCAAGCAGGGCACGAACCTCAAGGCGTGGCTCTACCGCATCCTGACCAACACCTTCATCAACTCCTATCGCAAGAAGCAGCGGCAGCCGCAGCAGTCGATGACGGAGGAGATCGAGGACTGGCAGCTGCACCGGGCGGAGTCCCACACCTCGTCGGGGTTGAAGTCGGCCGAGATGGAGGCGCTCGAGCGGCTCCCGGACAGCGACGTCAAGGACGCCCTTCAAAAGCTGCCGGAGGACTTCCGCCTCGCCGTGTACCTCGCCGACGTCGAGGGCTTTCCGTACAAAGAGATCGCTGAAATCATGGACACACCGATCGGGACCGTGATGTCGCGACTGCACCGTGGCCGGCGGCAGTTGCGCGAGATGCTCGAGGACTACGTGCGCGACCGCGGTCTGACCCCGGCGTCGACCGGTCCGGACGGCAAGGGAGGGAAGTCATGAGCTGCGGCAAGCCGCACGACAAGGACTGCTCCGAGGTCCTCGAGCGGATGTTCGAGTTCATCGACAACGAGATCCACACCGCGGACAAGAGCGAGATCGAGCAGCACCTCGACGAGTGCTGGCCGTGCCTGGAGAAGTACGACCTCGAACGCACCGTGAAGTCGCTGGTCGCCCGCTCCTGCGCCGAGCACGCACCGGAGAGCCTGCGGGACAAGGTGCTGCTGCGGATCCGGCAGGTCCAGGTCGAGATCACCGAGACCCGGATCGTCACCGAGACCGACTGAGAACGTGAAAGACCCCGTGCCGTGAGACGGCCGGGGTCTTCCTCATCTGCGCGATGCGCGCAAGAAACGCCTGGGTCAGGCGTTGGGGCGCTTACCGTGGTTGGCTGCCTTCTTCTTGCGGGCGCGGCGCTTGCGGCCGGTCTTACCCATGGTGTCCTCCTCAACGCCGATCAATGAACCGCCCCGGCCGGTTCGGCTCGGGGCACCTCCATTCTCTCAGGTTCCCCCCGGTGGCACCAATCGAGGACCCGGGTCCGGTGCCGCCCGTGGTTGGATGGCCGCCATGGAGAAGGGGCAGAGCGCGACGATCGAGTTCACCGTCACCGACCAGGACACCGCTGCGGCGGTCGGCTCCGGCGCGCTTCCGGTGCTCGGCACGCCGCGGCTGCTGGCGTGGTGCGAGGCGGCGACCTGCCGCGCCGTCGAGGGCTTCTTGTCGCCGGGGCAGACGAGCGTGGGCACCCGGGTCAGCCTCGAGCACCTCGTCGCCAGCCCCGTCGGCCGCACGGTGTCGGTGCGGGCGGACGTGGTGTACGTCGACGGGCGGCTCGTCCGCTTCGAGGTGGTGGCCGAGCACACCGACGACGGCAAGGTGATCGGGCACGGCGAGGTGACCCGGGTCGTCGTGGACGGCGAGCGGTTCCTGGCCCGGGCCGGCGGCTGACCTCAGCGCAGCGGCAGCATGAACCCGAGCAGCTCGATCCCGGGCACCGGTGACCAGTCCCGTTCGGGAAGCCGTCGGAAGCCGAGCCGTTCGTAGAGACGGTGCGCGGTGCTCATCTCCCGCATGCTGCAGATCACCACCGCGTCGTGGCCGAGCTCGCGCGACCGGTCGACGCAGCGGGCCACCAGGGCCTCGGCCACACCGCGGCGCCGCGCGGCTCGGGCAACGGCCAGCATCCGGAACTCGCCCTCGTTGTCGCGGGCGAGCTCGGCGAACGGCGTGCCCGGCCGGCAGAACGTGACCGAGCCGAGCACCTCCTCGCCGTCGACGGCGACCCAGACCTCTGCCTCGCGGTGCCGTCGGGCGGCGTCGGCGAGCTCGGTCAGGTAGTCGTCGCCGGCGTCGATCAGGCCGTCGTCGCGGTAGGCCTCCACGGTGATCCGGCCGACCGCGTCGAGCTCGGCCTCCGTCGGCCGGCGTACCGTCAGCGCCATCACACGCCGAAGGTGTTGCGCGGGTAGGCCGCGTTCACGTCGGTGATCACGTTGACCAGGTAGGGCACGTTCGCGGCGAACGCCCGGTCCAGCGCGGCACCGATCCGGGTCGGGTCGGTGACGGTCTCGCCGCCGCCGCCGAGCGCGGTCACCACCTGGTCGTAGCGGGTCTGCGGCGCGAGGTCGGCCACCACGTCGTAGCCGTAGAGCATCTGCATCGGCTGCTTCTCCAGCCCCCATGCGGAGTTGTTGCCGCACACCATCACCACCGGCAGGTTGTGCCGGACCAGCGTGTCCACGTCCATCAACGACATGCCGGCCGCACCGTCCCCGAGCAGCAGGACCACCTGGGAGGAAGGGCGGGCCAGCCGTGCTGCGATCGCCGAGCCGAGACCCGCGCCGAGACAGCCGAACGGCCCCGGGTCGAGCCAGCCGCCGGGCCGCTTCGGCTCGACGTACTTGCCGGCGAAGCTGACGAAGTCGCCGCCGTCGCCGATCACCACCGCGTCCTCGGCCAGGCGCGGCAGCAGCTCGCCGTAGATCCGTGCGGGGTGGATCGGGTCGGCCTCGGCCGAGAGCAGTGCCCGGTCGCGCTCGACCGCGGCGGCCACCGTCGCTTGCAGCTCGGTGACCCACGCCGACCAGTCCGGCTTGCGCAGCTGCTGCTCGAGCGCGGCGTGCAGCCCGTCGATCACCAGCGTGAGGTCGCCGTACGTCGAAGCGGCCAGCTCGGCGTGCCCGGACACCTGTCCCTCGGAGTCGGCCAGGTGCACCACCTTCGCCGGCGGCGCACCGTCCTTGCCGCCGAAGATGCCGTAGCCGAGCCGGAAGTCGAGCGGGGTGCCGACCACGATCGCCAGGTCGCAGGTGCCCAGGGCGGTGCCCCGCGCCTTGGTGACCAGCAGCGGGTGCCCGCCGGGGACCACGCCGCGGCCCATCCCGTTGGTGACGGTGGGGATGCCGGCCGCCTCCGCGAAGCGCAGCGCCGCATCCTCGGCGCCGTCGGCCCAGACGTCGGTGCCCAGGATCAGCACGGGTCGCTGGGCCTGCGCCAGCAGCGCGGCGATCTCGGTGAGCGCGTCCGGGTCCGGCTCGACCGTCCGCCGCGCGCCGACGGTCGGTCGCTCCACCGATGCCCGGTCGAAGAACTGGTCCATCGGGACGTCGAGGAACGTCGGGCCGCGGTGCGAGGAGCCGGCCACGGTGAACGCCTCGTCGACCGAGGAGGCGATGTCGGCGACGTGGTGCACGGTGCGGGCGAGCTTGGTCACCGGCGCGAGCAGCGGCGGGTGGTCGAACTCCTGGAGGCTGCCGGTTCCCCAGCGGCCGGCCGGGGCACGACCACCGACCACGACCAGCGGCGACCCGCTGAACCGGGCCTGGGTGATCGCGCTGACGCCGTTGGTGACGCCCGGCCCGGCGGTGAGGACCGCGAGGCCCGGCACCCGGGTCAGCTTGCCCATCGCCTCGGCCGCGAACACCGCCGTCTGCTCGTGCCGGACGTCGAGCAGGCGCATCGGCGGTTCCGCCTTCACCGCGCCGTCGTACATCGGGAACACGTGCGCGCCGGACAGGGTGAACATCGTGTCCACCCCGTGTGCAGCGGCGACGGCCACGGCGTGCTGGCCGCCGTGGCCGTCGGTGTCGGCCTGCTCGCCGGCAGTGGTCGGGGTGTCCTCGGAGAGATCCGTCATGACCGTAGGTTACCCACAGGTAGCACTCTGCTACGGAGTGCCCTTCGCCACCTCCCCGGGAGCCATCTCGTCGAGGGGCAGGTCCTTGACGCCGACGTCGCCGGCGTCGGCCTTGTAGTCGTCCGGCGAGGTGAGGTCGCCACCGCCGTCGACGTTCATCGCGTTGAGCAGCAGGGTGCCGGCCAGCGCGACCAGGACGTTGAACACGAACGCGGTCAACGCGATGTAGATGTCGATGTCCAGGAACGGGACCGTCGCCACCGGGCTGCCGAAGTGGCTGTCCGGGTCGCCGACGGCCGGGACGTTGTAGGCCGTCCAGGTCCCGTAGATCATCCCGACCGCCCAGCCGGCGAACAGCGCGTGCCGGTGGAACCAGCGGGTGTAGAGCCCGAACACGATCGCCGGGAAGGTCTGCAGGATCCAGACACCGCCGAGCAGCTGCAGGTTGATCGCCAGCTCCAGCGGAAGCCCGAGCACGAAGAACAGCGCACCGAACTTCACCAGCAGCGACATCAGCTTGCTCTGCTTGGCCTCCTGGGCCGGTGTTGCATCCGGCTTGAGGAACGCCTTGTAGACGTTGCGGGTCCACAGGTTGGCGGCCGCGATCGACATGATCGCCGCAGGCACCAGGGCGCCGATCGCGATGGCCGCGAACGCGATGCCGGCGAACCAGCCCGGGAACTGCGACTCGAACAGCGCCGGCACCGCCTGCTGCGGGTTGTCCACCGTGATCCCGGCCGCGATCGCCGCGAAGCCGAGCAGGGCCAGAAGCCCGAGCAGGAACGAGTACGCCGGCAGCAGCGCGGCGTTGCGCCGGATCACCGACCTGTTCTTGGTCGCCAGCACCCCGGTCAACGAGTGCGGGTACATGAACAGGGCCAGCGCGGAGCCGAGCGCCAGGGAGGCGTAGGCCCAGTGCGCGGCACCCGGTGGGATCGCTCCCTTGCCGGAGACCTCGCCGGCCGCGATGGCGTCGGCGTTCTCGGTGTTGAACGCATCGAAGGAGTCCGACGCCGCCGCGAAGATCGAGTCCCAGCCACCGAGCTGGGTCGGCAGGTAGAACACCGCGACGATGATCACCAGGTAGATCAGCGTGTCCTTGACGAACGCGATCAGCGCCGGGGCCCGCAGGCCCGATGCGTAGGTGTAGGCAGCCAGGATCGCGAACGCGAGGAACAGCGGGATGTCCTTGACGAACCAGGACGCGTCCTCGGCTCCGCCGATGCCCATCACCTCGAGCACCACCTGGATGCCGACCAGCTGCAGCGCGATGTAGGGCATCGTCGCGAGGATCCCGGTGACCGCCACCGCGAGGGCGAGCGGTCGCGAGTCGAACCGGCCCCGGATGAAGTCGGCCGGCGTGACGTAGCCGTGCCGGTGCGAGACCGACCACAGCCGCGGCAGGAAGATGAAGATGATCGGGTAGAGCACGATCGTGTAGGGCACCGCGAAGAAACCGACCACGCTGCCGGCGTACAGCAGCGCCGGCACCGCGATGAACGTGTAGGCGGTGTAGATGTCGCCGCCGATCAGGAACCAGGCGATGAAGGTGCCGAAGCCCCGTCCGCCGAGCCCCCACTCGTCGAGGCTGTCCAGGGTGTCACCGCGGCGCCACTTCGCGGCGAGGAAGCCGAGCACCGTGACCAGCAGGAAGAAGAACAGGAAGACCGCCAGTGCGATCGGGTCGACGTCGGTCATGACACGCCGCCCCTCTCGCCGGCCGGCGGCTTCTGACCACGGGCCGCCCGGTCATGACGGGTCGCCGCCTGCGACAGCTTGAACGCCGTGTAGGTGAGCACCGACGCGATCGGGATGAGCATGAACTGGAACCAGTAGAAGAACGGGAAGCCCAGGAACGTGGGAGTAGCGCGGTCGTAGAGCGGTACGAGCAGCGGCACGGCGATCGCGACGGCCAGCAGCAGTGCGACGAGCAACCAGACCGGGCGGGTGTTGCGTGACCCGCGCGTTGAGTCCGGCAAGGGAATCACCTCCGAGATAGATGCAGAAGTGACGGTAGTCACCCGGAGGTCTTACCCAGAAGTAGACGCGGGACGCCGCGTGTCGCCCTGCCTGTTCAGACCAGGTAGCCGGGGTTCGACAGCTTCAGGCCGTCGATCAGCGCCAGCAGCAGGTCCGCGCGGCAGGCCGGCGGGTTCGGGGCGACCGCGAGCTGGAGGTAGAGCGCGCGCAGGTAGGCCTGCACGTTGCCGGTGACCAGGAACGGGTCGGTGTCGACGGCCCCGCCGGAGGTGGCCGCGCGATGGGCCAGCCGGGCGACCCAGGGTTCGAGGACGTCGAGCCCGACCAGGTTGCGGCGCAGCACCTGCATCGTGGCCAGCGCCAGCCGGTCGGCCTCCCCGTGGACCGGGTGGTAGTGGGTCGGCTCGAGCAGCCGGTCGGCGAGCACGTCGAGCAGCACGGTCAGCTCGAGGCGGCTCATCGTCTCCGCGCCGGCGAGGGCGCCGATCGCGTCCGCACCGTGGGCGAGGGCATGCGCCCAGCCCGCCCCGGGGACGAAGCCGCGCAGGTCGCGCTCACGAACCAGCCAGCCGGCGATCCGGTCTCCCCAGCGCAGGATGGTGTCGCCCGGCACCAGGTGCATCTGGTTGTCGCGCAGAATGCACTCGGTCAGGACCAGGCACGAGAAGCTGCGCCGGAACACCGAGTCGGCGCCGTCCTCACCCAGACCGACGTCCAGGCCGGTGGCCATCCCGTCGCCGAGGCCCTGCAGCAGGTCGTCGTAGACGCCCTCGGAGACCCACGCCGCCAGCGTCGGGTAGGCGATCCCGTCGCGCCGCTGAGGGTCCGGGTCGCCGAGCATGCTGGTCAGCTCGCTGGTCAGCTCCGCGAGCGGGCGGTCCTCCGGGACCTTGAGGCCGTTGGCCTTCACCTGCTCCCAGAACCTCTCCGCCATGCGGCCATCCTGTCACCCGCGACGAGCCGGCCCGGACGCGGGTTCACCGGTCACTAGGCTGTCGCTCGTGCCTTCGCTCAACGACCTGGTGCGCGCCCACACCGACCTCGGCGACGAGGACCTGGCGTGGCTGCACCTGTTGCTCGCGGATTGGCAGATCATCGCCGACCTGTCCTTTGCCGACCTCGTGCTCTGGCTGCCGGACCGGGAGGGGATCGGCTTCTGGGCCGGGGCGCAGATGCGGCCCACCACCGGCCCGACCGCCTACGTCGACGATCTGGTGGGTGCGTTCATCCCGACCGGTCGCCGGCCGTTGCTGGACTCCGCCTTCGAGCGGCAACGGGTGGCGCGCGAGGGCGATCCGGAGTGGCGCGACGACATCCCGGTCCGGGTGGAGGCGATCCCGGTCCGCCGCGGCGAGCGCATCCTCGCGATCGTCGCCCGCAACACCAACCTGCTCGGCGTACGCACCCCCAGCCGGCTCGAGCTGTCCTACCTGCAGACCGCCACCGACCTGACCCAGATGATCAGCAACGGCTTCTTCCCGTTCCCCGGTCAGCGCTCCGACCACGCCGACTCACCGCGGGTGGGGGACGGGTTCGTGCGGGTCGACGCGGCCGGACGCGTCTCCTACGCGAGCCCGAACGCATTGTCGGTCTACCGCCGGCTCGGGCTCACCGGCGATCTCACCGGGCTGCACCTCGCCGAGGTCACCCGCGGGCTGGTGCCGGCCAAGCGGCGTCCCGACGAGGAGACGTTGAGCGCGGTCCTCGGCGGCCGGCTGGCCAAGGACACCGAGACCGGCAACGACGACGCAGTGCTGATCCTGCGCTCCATCCCGCTGCGTCCCACCGGGGAGCACATCGGGGCGCTGGTGCTGCTGCGTGACGTCACCGACCTGCGCAACCGCGACCGGGAGCTGGTCACCAAGGACGCGACGATCCGGGAGATCCACCACCGGGTGAAGAACAACCTGCAGACGGTCGCCGCGCTGCTACGGCTGCAGGCCCGGCGGATCGGCAGCGAGGAGGGCCGGCTCGCGCTGGAGGAGGCGGTACGCCGGGTGGGCTCGATCGCGATCGTGCACGAGACGCTGAGCCAGTCCTTCGACGACAACGTCGACTTCGACGACGTGGCCGACCGGCTGCGGCTGATGGTGGCGGACGTCAGCTCACGCGGCGGCGCGATCACCTCGTCGCGCAGCGGGTCGTTCGGGACCTTGCCGGCCGAGACCGCGACGCCGCTGGCGATGGTGCTGACCGAGCTGTTGCAGAACGCCGTCGAGCACGGGTTCGGCGACGGCGGGGGAGAGATGACGGTGTCCGTTCAGCGGCTGGTGGGCCGCCTGCACGTCACGGTCGAGGACGACGGTGCGGGGCTGCCGACCGGGTTCGACCCGGAAACCTCGACCAGCCTCGGACTGTCGATCGTGCGCACCCTGGTCGAGTCGGAGCTGGACGGGATGCTGGAGATGGGACCG
The DNA here is from genome assembly GCA_025966335.1 of Nocardioidaceae bacterium. Taxonomy (GTDB): domain Bacteria; phylum Actinomycetota; class Actinomycetes; order Propionibacteriales; family Nocardioidaceae; genus Nocardioides_C. The sequence goes on along the minus strand of JAICRS010000017.1, from coordinate 8,750 downwards.
GGGCCGGCCGGCGGGACCCGCGTGGGCCTCGACCTACCGGTCCACTGAAATCAGGCGGTGCGCACCTTGGCGCGGGCGTTGCGGCGCTTGAGCGCACGACGCTCGTCCTCGCTCATGCCACCCCAGACGCCGTGGTCCTGTCCCGCCTCGAGCGCCCACGCGAGGCACTGTTCGCGCACGTCGCAGCGCCGGCACACCTGCTTGGCCTCCTCGATCTGGAGGATGGCCGGACCGGTGTTGCCGATCGGGAAGAACAGCTCTGGGTCCTCGTCGAGGCACGCAGAGCGGTGGCGCCAATCCATGGCGACGTACTCCTATCTTGTGCTGTGACCGGCCGGCGGGTAAGCCGGTCGGCCGTGGTTTGCGCCGTGCCTGTGCCCCATTGTTGTGAACACATTCACGAGGACCGACCCGCTCGTAGTAACGAGGGCGAGGCCGGGAGTGGTCACTTCTGTCGGGTTCGAGGACCCGGTGGCCGGTGACGTTGACGATCGTTGCAAGAGATGTGAGCGCAAGCAACCCTTTCGCGAGGTCACTTTGGTCACAGGGCCCGACTGTAACGCCCGCAGGACCGCAACTCCAGGGACCGCGCGGGCCGGTCCAGACCCGTGGCCACGATGGGTAGGCTCTGCTCCCGTGACGGACACCCCCGACCCGCTCCCGCCGGTCTCCCCGAGCCCGCGCACGGCGCCCGCGCCGCTCCTGGTCGCCGCCTCGCTGGCGATCGTCGAGGCGATCGTGCTGGTGGTGCAGGGCCTCGTCGAGATCTTCGCGCTCTCCGGCGACCGGGTGGCGATGGGGGTGACCACCACGCTGTTCTTCGTGCTGTACGGCGCCGGCCTGGCCTTCTGCGCCTGGGCGGTGACCCGGCTCAGGTCCTGGGCCCGGTCTCCGATCGTGGTCGCCCAGCTGATCCAGCTGGCCGTGGCCTGGAGCTTCGTCGGGGGCTCGACCACGCTGATCGGGGTCGCGCTGGGACTGGTCGCGGTGCTCGTCCTGGCCGGCCTGTTCCATCCCGCCTCGATCGACGCGCTCGCCGACCAGCCGTGAGCTAGGCGGGGGAGGGGCCGTCGACCCTGTCCAGCGACGGGTCCTCGGCCAGCGCCTCACGCAGCTGCTGGAGCGTCTTGTTCAGCAGCCGGGAGACGTGCATCTGGGAGACGCCGATCTCGGTGGCGATCTGCGACTGGGTCATGCCGCGGAAGAACCGGAGCGTCAGGATGTGCTTCTCCCGAGGCTGCAGCTGCTCGAGGAGCGGTTTGATCGACTCCCGGTTCTCGACGCTCTCCAGTGCCTCGTCGTCCTCGCCGAGCGTGTCCAGCATGCTCATTGCGCTGTCCTCCGCCGAGTCGGTCGTCGCGTCCAGCGACAGGGTGGCGTAGGCGTTGGCCGACTCGAGGCCCTCGAGGATCTCCTCCTCGGTGACCCCGATCCGGCCGGCGAGCTCGGCGATCGTCGGGGACCGACCCAGCGACTGGGTCAGGTCGGCGGACGCTGCCGAGATCGAGACCCGCAGCTCCTGCAGCCTTCGCGGCACCCGGATCGCCCAGCCCTTGTCGCGGAAGTGGCGTTTGATCTCGCCGACGATGGTGGGGGTGGCGTACGTCGAGAACTCCACGCCACGGTCCAGGTCGAACCGGTCGATCGCCTTGATCAGGCCGATCGTGCCGACCTGGACCAGGTCGTCGTACGGTTCCCCGCGGTTGAGGAACCGGCGGGTCAGGTGCTCGACGAGCGGCAGATGCAGCCGAACGAGGTCGTCGCGGATCTGGCCCCGCCGGGACGCGGGGACGTCGGCCCCGGTCAGCTCGGTGAAGAGGGCGGTGCTCCGCGCACGGATCTCGGTCAGGTCCGCATGTCTGCTGGCCCGGTCCTCGGGCATGGCTAGGTGGGCTCGCCGCTCGTGCGCGACAGGGTGACGATCAGCGTGTCGCCGTCGACCTGGGCGTCCAGCGAGCTGGTCAGCGCCGAGAGCACGGTCCACGCGAAACCGTCCTGGCTGGGCGGGCGCGGTGAGTCGCACTCGGCGGCCACGGCCACCCTCAAGGTGTCGCCGCCGAGGTAGAAGGCGCAGTTCAGGTCGGTGCCGGACACCGCCTGCGGGAGCACCATCGCGCACGCCTCGTCCACCGCGATCCGCAGGTCCTCGATGTCGTCGAGGGTGAAGTCGAGGCGCGCTGCCAGGCCGGCCGTCGCGGTGCGCAGCACCGAGAGGAAGGCGCTGTCGGCCGGGATCCTCAGCTCGACGTCGGGTCGGGTTTCTGCCACGGGTTACCTCTTCGGGCGACTTCGGAGTGGTGGGGGACCTTCGTGCGAGGTCCCCCAAAGAGTAGACGGGGCCGGGCAGGTGTCCCTGCCCGACCCCGGCTCAGTCGTTGGTGAGCTGCGCTCGGCGGCTCAGGCCTTCTTGGTCTCCCAGAAGATCTCGGCGATCTCGTCGATCTTCGCGAGCAGGTCGTCCGCGGCCTGCGCGTCCAGCGTGCCCTTCGTGCCGGTGGCACCGGCCAGCTTGGTGGCCTCGTTGAACAGCTGGTGCAGCTGCGGGTACTTCTCGAAGTGCGGCGGCTTGAAGTAGTCGGTCCAGAGCACCCAGAGGTGGTGCTTCACCAGCTGCGAGCGCTCTTCCTTGATGATGATGGCGCGGGTGCGGAAGTCGGGGTCGTCGTTGTCGGCGCACTTGCCGATGATCCCCTTGATCGACTCCGCCTCGATGCGTGCCTGGGCGGGGTCGTAGACGCCGCAGGGCAGGTCGCAGTGAGCGTGGACTTCGAGGGTCGGTGCGAACAGTCGCGAGAACATCCATGGGTCCTTTCTCTTGGTCACATCTGGGTCAGCACCTGCGACACTACTCCGCGTCGGGACTTCGGATGGAGGAGGGCGGTGGCCGTGCTGCGGGTGGGGTTCGCCGTGGTGCGGGGCCGCTCGATGCAGCCGACGTTGCGCGACGGTGACGTCCTGCTCGTGCGACATGGGGCCGTTCCGCGGACCGGCCGGCTGGTCGTCGTACGCCTGCCCGACGGGGTCGTCGCGGTGAAGCGGGCCACCCGCCGGGAGCCCGCCGGATGGTGGGTGGAACGAGACAACCCGGCGGAGGGCGTGGACTCGTGGTCGGTCGGGGCGGTCCCCGACGCGGACGTGGTCGCGGTCGTGCTCGGCCGGGTCTGGCCGTGGTCACTGGGGTTGTCGCGTCGACCACATTCTGGCTAGCCGCGGGCGGTACGGCGCCCTCCTGTGCGAGACTGTCGGCCAGGGAGACCCCCGTTTCCGAGCAGCTCCGCCGCCTCACCCCAGCGCTGACCGTTGAGCTGTCACGTCGTTTCCCCGAGACACGAAGGCTCCAGTCATGGTTGCATCAGCACCAATGCCCGATCCCGAGAACCCGCGAGCCCACGACCCCGTCTTCGAGCTGCATGCCGGCGGGAAGATGGAGATCGCCTCGACCGTCGAGCTCACCGGGCCGGACGAGCTGTCGATGGCCTACACCCCCGGCGTGGCCCGGGTGTGTGAGGCGATCGCGGAGGACCCCTCGCTGGCCGACGACTACACCTGGGTGTCGAACACCGTCGCGGTCGTCACCGACGGGTCGGCGGTGCTCGGCCTCGGCGACATCGGACCGTCGGCGGCGATGCCGGTGATGGAGGGCAAGGCCGTCCTGTTCAAGCAGTTCGGCGGGGTCGACGCGATCCCGATCTGCCTGGACACCAAGGACACCGACGAGATCGTCGAGACCGTGGTCCGGCTCGCACCGAGCTTCGGCGGGATCAACCTCGAGGACATCTCCGCGCCGCGCTGCTTCGAGATCGAGCAGCGGCTCAAGGACCGGCTGAGCATCCCGGTCTTCCACGACGACCAGCACGGGACCGCGGTCGTCGTACTCGCTGCCCTGGAGAACGCGCTCAAGCTGACCGGCCGGGAGATCGGCGAGGCGCGCGTGGTGATCTCCGGTGCCGGTGCCGCCGGGGTCGCGGTCTCCCGGATCCTGCTCGCCGCCGGCGTGCGCGACCTCGCGGTCGTCGACCGGCGGGGCGTGCTGAACTCCGCTCGGGGCGACCTGACCCCGGTGAAGCTGTCGCTGGCGCAGGACACCGCCGACACCACCGGACGCGAGGGCCGGCTGGTCGACGCCCTGGACGGCGCGGACGTGTTCATCGGTGTGTCCGGCGGCAGCGTGCCCGAGGAGGCGGTGGCGCGGATGGCCGCGGACTCGATCATCTTCGGGCTCGCCAACCCGAACCCGGAGGTGCACCCCGACATCGCCAACCGGCACGCGCGGGTGGTGGCCACCGGCCGGTCGGACTACCCCAACCAGATCAACAACGTGCTCGCCTTCCCCGGCATCTTCCGGGGCGCGTTCGACGTCCGCGCCACCAGCATCACCGAGGGCATGAAGCTCGCCGCGGCCGACGCGCTCGCCGCACTGGTCCGTGACGACCTGAGCGAGGACTGCATCATCCCGTCACCGTTCGACAAGCGGGTGGCCACGGCCGTGGCCACGGCGGTCGCCGATGCCGCGCGCCGGGACCGGGTGGCCCGCCGCTGAGGCCCGCTCGGTCCGCGACGCGGTGAGTCAGTAGGGTCGAGGACATGTTTGCTGTGTATGCGGAGAGCTTCTCCAACGAGGACCCCCTGTCCGGACTCGTGGTCGGCGAGCGCCCCGACCCGACGGCGCCCGAGGGTTGGACGACGGTGACGGTGAAGGCCGCGTCGTTGAACCACCACGACCTGTGGTCGCTGAGAGGGGTCGGGCTGAAGGACGAGTCGCTCCCGATGATCCTCGGGTGCGACGCGGCCGGGTACGACGAGGACGGCAACGAGGTCGTCGTCCACGCCGTGGTCAGCGACCCGTCGTGGTCCGGGGACGAGACCCTCGACCCGAAGCGGTCCCTGCTCAGCGAGAAGCACCAGGGAACGTTCGCCGACAAGGTCGTGGTGCCGCGCGGCAACGTGCTGCCGAAGCCTGCGTCGCTGTCCTTCGAGGAGGCGGCCTGCCTGCCGACGGCATGGCTCACCGCCTACCGGATGCTCTACACCCAGGGCGGGCTCCGCGCCGGGGACAGCGTGCTGGTGCAGGGCGCCGGGGGAGGCGTCGCCACCGCACTGATCAGCCTGGCCCGTGCGGGAGGTCTGCGGGTGTTCGCGACCAGCCGCGACGAGACCAAGCGGAAGCGGGCCCTCGAGCTCGGCGCCCACGAGGTGCTCGAGAGCAACGCCCGGCTCCCGCAGCGGGTCGACGCGGTCATGGAGACCGTCGGCAAGGCGACCTGGTCGCACTCGATCAAGTCGCTGCGGCCCGGCGGCACGGTCGTGATCTCCGGTGCGACCAGCGGCAACAACCCCGACCAGGCGGAGCTGACCCGGATCTTCTTCCTGCAGCTGCGGGTGATCGGCTCGACGATGGGCACCCGGTCCGAGCTGGCGTCGCTGACGACCCTGCTCGACGTCAGTGGAGCCCGTCCGGTGATCGACCAGGTGCTGCCGATGACCGACGCGCGGGACGGGTTCGCGGCGATGGCCGGCGGCGACGTGTTCGGCAAGATCGTCTTCACCCGGTAGGCGATCGCGATGGCCACGCACCTGCTGACGGGCGCCGGATCCGGCATCGGGGCCGCCCTGGCCCGCCGGCTCGCCGAGCGCGGCGACGACCTGCTCCTGCTCGCCCGCAGCGAGAAGCGCGGTGCCGAGCTTGTGGCGCAGTTCCCGGGTTCACGGGCTGTGGTCGCCGACCTCGCCGACCCGGCGGGGGTCGGTGAGGCCATCCAGAAGCAGGGTTACCCGGAGCGGGTGGACTCGCTGGTCCATCTCGCCGGCGTCGTCGAGCTCGGAGCCGTGGGCGAGATGCAGGCCGACGTGTGGAGCCACACCATGGACGTGAACCTGCTGGCGCCGGCCGAGCTGACCCGGGCGCTACTTCCCGAGCTGCGCGCGGCGCGCGGTCACGTGGTGTTCGTGAACTCCGGCTCGGGGCTCCGCGCGAACCCGCGGTGGGCGGCCTATGCGGCGAGCAAGCACGGGCTGAAGGCGCTGGCCGATGCGCTCCGAGCGGAGGAGAGCGCGAACGGCGTGCGGGTCACCAGCGTCTATCCCGGACGGGTCGCCACGCCGATGCAGGAGAAGGTGCACGAGCAGGAGGGCAAGGAGTACGACGCATCGGACTGGATCGACCCCGAGTCCGTGGCGACCACGATCCTCACCGCGCTCGACCTGCCCCGCGACGCCGAGGTCACCGACCTCACCGTCCGCCCCTTCCGTTGAGACGCGGGTTTTTCACACTTGAGACGCGCAAGATTCGCGGTCGAGACGGGGAGAATTCGCGGTCCGGTCGGCAGCGCTCAGAGGACGTGGCGCAGGTATCGCATCGGCTCAGCGAGGTAGCTCTTCCAGTGCGTGACGATCGCCAGCTCGTCGTACGTCGACTCGCGCAGTCCCCAGTCGCCGACCTCGAGGATGTGCGCACCCGGGAGTGCAGCCAGCAAAGGTGAGTGGGTCGCGCACACGATCTGGGCGCCGCCCTGTGCGAGCTCGTGCAGCGTGCCGACCAGCGCGATCTGCGCGGAGAAGGACAGTGCCGCCTCGGGCTCGTCGAGGCAGTAGAGGCCGGGTGAGTCGAACCGGGTCCGCAGGATCTCCAGGAACGACTCGCCGTGGCTGAGCTCGTGGAACCGCGGATCGTCGCGTCCGGGGTTCTCCTCGAGATAGGTGTAGAAGCCGTGCATCGTCTCGGCGCGGAGGAAGAACCCCCAGCGTGACGCGCCCGCCGAGCGTTCCAGCCGGATCCATCGCCACAGCTCCGACTCGCTCTCGCGGGTGGAGTGCATCGCATGCCGGGAGCCGCCCTCCGGTGACAGGCCGAACGCCATCGCGACCGCCTCCACGATGGTCGACTTGCCGGAGCCGTTCTCGCCGATCAACAGCGTGACACCCTCGGGCAGGTCGAGCCCGGCTTCCAGGATCGACCGGACTGCCGGGATCGTCGCAGGCCAATGGCCCTGTCCGTCGTACCACTCGGGCACCAGCCGGCGAACCGGTCGCTGATCACGCACCGAGCCACCAGCCCCTTCCGGAGAGAGTCCACGCCTCAAGGGCGAGAAAGACGCGCATCAACGGCGAAAAGCGCGCGTCTGAACGGCGAAAAGGGCGCGTCTCAACGGGTCGGTCAGTCGTCGGGGTCGTCGAGGCGGGCCAGCCAGGTGGCCAGCCGCTCCACGGCGGTCTCGAACTCCGGGTTGAGGTCGGTGAACTCCTGGAGCCGGTCGGCCACCCAGGCCAGGGTGACCTCCTCGTCCCCGCGTCGCTTCTCCAGCTCCTCGATGCCTCGGTCGGTGAAGTACATCGCTCAGCTGAACGCCTGCTGAAGGATGCCCTTCTGCTCCTCGACGTGCCGGGAGTGCTGCCCGACCGACGGCGAGGACGACTCCGGCCGCGACACCCGGTAGAAGGGGATCCCGCCGAGCTCCGGAGTCAGGTTGAGCGCCATGTGCGGCCATGGGCCCATGTTGGCGGGCTCGTCCTGGACCCAGCGGATCTCCTTGAGGTTCGGGTACTTCGCCAGCTCGGCCTTGAGCTCCTCGACCGGCCGCGGGTAGAGCTGGTCGAGCCGCACGATCGCCGTGCGCAGGTCCTCGCCCTCGCGCTTCTTCCGCTCGACCATCAGGTCCCAGGTGATCCGGCCGCTGCACATCAGCACCTTCTCGACCCGGTCGGGACTGACCTGCTCGTCGCCGATCACCGGACGGAACGTGCCCTCGGTGAAGTCGACCGGCTGCGACGCAGCCTCCTTGCGCTTGAGCATCGACTTCGGCGTGAACACGATCAGCGGCCGGTGCTCCTCGCCCAACGAGTGCTGACGCAGCAGGTGGAAGTAGCTCGCCGGCGTCGACGGCTGGGCGACCACGAACGCCTCGTCGGCGGCCATCGTCAGGAACCGCTCGATCCGCGCGGAGGAGTGGTCCGGGCCCTGACCTTCATAGCCGTGCGGAAGCAGCAGCACAACGCCGGACTGCTGTCCCCACTTCGCCTCGCCGGAGGACACGAACTCGTCGATCACGGTCTGCGCGCCGTTGACGAAGTCACCGAACTGCGCCTCCCACAGCACGAGCGCGTCCGGCCGGGCCACCGAGTAGCCGTACTCGAAGCCCATCGCGGCGTACTCGCTCAGCAGCGAGTCGTAGACGTAGAACTGGCCCTGGTCCTCGGACAGGTTGGCCAGCGGCGTCCACTCGTCGGCGTTGTTGCGGTCGATGATCGTCGCGAACCGGGAGACGAACGTGCCGCGCCGCGAGTCCTGGCCGGCCAGCCGCACGGGTCGGCCGTCCATCAGCAGCGAGCCGAACGCCAGGATCTCGCCGGTGCCCCAGTCGATCGGTCCGTCGGTGATCGCGGCGGCCCGGCGCTGCAGCTGCGGCAGCACCTTGGGGTGTACGACGAACCCGGCCGGTGCGTTCACGTGGGCGTCCGCGATGCGCTTGAGGGTCTCCTTGCTGATCGCGGTGCTCGACTTGTGGCCGTGCTTCTCCGGGTAGTCGGGGACCGTGGTCCACGACGACGGCGTGCTGGTGGCCTCGCGCACCTCGGTGAAGACCCGCTCGAGCTGCTGCTGGTAGTCGCGCAGGACCTGCTCGGCCTCCTCGACCGTGATGTCGCCGCGACCGATCAGCGACTCGGTGTAGAGCTTGCGCACCGAGCGCTTCTGCTCGATCAGGTCGTACATCAACGGCTGGGTGTACGACGGGTCGTCACCTTCGTTGTGCCCG
>JAICRS010000301.1 GCA_025966335.1 Nocardioidaceae bacterium | reverse complement strand
GTGTACTCCGCGCCGGTCGCCGCGGGCGCCACCGTGTTCAGTGGCGCCGCGGCGACCGCGAAGAACCCGATGACCGAGCCACCTGCGACGAGGAGTCGGCCCGGCCGACGTCGCCGGACGGGAGCGGCGGCGACCGTGCGGCGCGACCTCCCCGTGAGACAGGTGGCTGCGGCCATCGGGAGACACCACGCGAGCAGGATCAGTGCGTCGCGTGAGACATGGAGGGGCAACGGAAGTCCGGAGTGCGCACTGCCGCCGACCAGGCCGGCGACCAAGGGGTACGTCGCAGCGAGGACCCATGCCGTGGTCGTCGCCGGGAGCACCGCGCGGTGCACGAGCCGGGTCGCCGGATCGTCACCGGCCGGCTCGCGGACCAGTGTCTGCACGGTGAGGACGGCTCCGACCACGAGCGGGAGCAGCAGGGTTCCGTCGCGCAACATCTGGACGAACCAGGGCAACGCGTCGTGGCCGGCGCCACCGGTGAACCGATGCAGCAGCTGCAGCAGCAGCACTCCGCCGTAGGTCATCGGCGCTGCGATGGCCGCAGCTCTCCTCGAGTCTTCGTTCATGGTTCCCCAACCCCTCGTCCCACCGTCGTGCGTGCAGGCCGACGGCTTCGATCCGGACACGGTGGTACTAGGACCTTGGGGATACCTAGGGGCGTCCTTTAGGGACCCCACGTCCAAGGTTCTCCCAAGTTCCTCCTGTGAACCTCATTGCGGTCGCGACGGACGGCAGCGACCCGGCCAGGCCCTCGGGGCCGAGGAACCTATTTCGCAGCAAGGAAGTGTCGAGCCATGACATTCAGTCGTCGAGATGTCTTGAAGATGGGGGCCGTGGGGGCGGCCGCCGTCGCCCTGCCACTGGAGCGCATCGCCCACACCAGGGGCGGTGTCGACCGGATGCGCACCCGGGACATGCCCCGTCCGTTCTCCCTGCCGTTCGTGCGGCCGCCCGAGCTGGCCCCGTCCGGCTCCATAGATGTCGACTGCTACGACGGGCTGAAGCGCCCGTACACCCGCTACGACATCGCGCAGACGTTCACGGTCGCCGAGATCATCCCCGGCTACAAGACGCCGGTCTTCGGCTACAACGGGCTGGTTCCCGGTCCGACCATCCGCACCCGCCACGACGAGGCCATCACGGTGAACCAGCTCAACCTGCTGCACCGTCCGCCGGCATCGCCCTACCAGAACTCACGGATGCCGTCGGCGTACACCAGTGACCCGATGAAGCGGTCGACGTCGACCCACCTGCACGGCTCGGCCTCGCTCCCGCAGTTCGACGGCTACGCCTCGGACGTCACCATGCCCGGACAGATGAAGCAGTACTTCTACCCGAACTGCCAGGAGGCACGGACCCTCTGGTACCACGACCACGGCGTGCACCACACGTCGCAGAACGCCTACAACGGCCTGGCCGGGATGTACATCCTGCACGACGACCACGAGCGTGCCCTCGGGCTTCCCCAGGGCGGCCCGTACGACGTGCCGGTGGTCATCAAGGACGCCGCGTTCGACACCCGCGGTGGCCTGATCTACGACGACAACAGCGAGTCCGGCGTGTTCGGCAACGCGATCCTGGTCAACGGCGTGCCGTGGCCGGAGATGACCGTGGAGCGGCGCAAGTACCGGTTCCGGTTCCTCAACGCCTCGATCTCCCGCTCCTTCAAGTGGTACCTCACCGACGGCCGGTCCCGGGTCCCGATGACCGTGATCGGCACCGACGCCGGCCTGATGCCGCAGCCGCAGGTGGTCTCCGAGTTCCTGCAGGGGATGGCCGAGCGCTACGAGGTGGTCATCGACTTCGCGCAGTACCCGGACAACACGCGGCTCACCCTGATGAACGACTCGCCTCCGAACAACCGCGACGACGACTACACCGACCGCGCGATGCGGTTCAAGGTCCTCGGTGACGCCTCCAGCACCGCCAACAACCAGATCCACCCGGAGTGGGGGGCGATCCTGCCGCCCACCGAGTGCATGACCTGGACCGAGGCGGACCTGCTGGCCAAGGGCGTCCCCGTCCGCGAGTTCGACTTCGAGCGGAGCAACGGCAAGTGGACGATCAACGGCACGACCTGGGAGGACGTGGTCAACAGCGACTACGACTTCTGCCTGGCCGAGCCGGAGGCCGACTCGATCGAGATCTGGGATCTGAAGAACTTCTCCGGCGGCTGGTTCCACCCGGTGCACATCCACCTGGTGGACTTCCAGATCCTGTCACGCAACGGCAGCGCCGCCAACGTCCGGTCCTACGAGAAGGGTCCGAAGGACGTCGCCTACGTCGGTGAGGAGGAGACGGTCCGGGTCGCGATGCGGTTCTCCGGGCCGCCCGCCGGTGAGGGGTGGCCGGCTCCCAAGGGCCGCTACATGATGCACTGCCACAACCTGGTCCACGAGGACCACGACATGATGATGCAGTTCAGCGTCGGCGACCCGGACCACGACCCGGCGTTCGACCCGATCGGCGCGGCGCGTCCGGTCTCGCTCTGAGTCCGGGGCTGACCGATGCGCCCCCGGGCCCTTGACGACACGGCGGCGGCCGCCACGACAGCCGCCGCCGGGTCGGAGCGGGCCGCCGCGAGCGGGCGGCGCGGTCGTCGTACCGCCGTGCTGGCGGTGGTGACCCTGGTGCTCCTGCTGGCCGCCCGCGGCTGGGTGGCCGAGCCGTTGCGGATCCGCAGCGAGAGCATGTCGCCGACGCTACGGCCGGGTCAGCACGTGCTCGCGGAGAAGGTGAGCCGGCACGTCCGGTCCTGGCAACGCGGCGACATCGTGGCGTTCGAAGGTCCGGCCGATGGTGCGCTGCTGGTCAAGCGGATCGTGGGGCTGGCCGGGGACCAGGTCGCGATCCGGGACGGCCGGCTGCTGGTGAACGGGACCCGCGTGCACGAGCCGTACGCCGATCCCGACGACATCGACAGCGAGTTCTACGGCCCGGTCCGGGTCCCGGTGGGCGAGGTGCTCGTGCTCGGCGACAACCGTGCCGAGTCGGTGGACTCCCGGGACTTCGGGACGGTGCCCACCACGGATATCGAGAGCCGGGTGGTGACGGTGTTCTGGCCGCTGCCGGACCTGGAG
>JAICRS010000355.1 GCA_025966335.1 Nocardioidaceae bacterium | reverse complement strand
GGGATCCCGAGCTCGTCGACGTCGCCGGTGACCACGCCGTACTGCGGGTCGTCTCCAGTGGTGAATCTGGCGATACGCACGGGGTGAGCCTACCCGCGCGGCGGGCACGGACCCCTGACTACCCTCGACGGTGTGGAAAAGCCAGCTGCGGCCTCGGTCGAGGTCCTCGACGCGGCGTCCTGGCACGCCCGCCGGGACGCTCACGAGGCGCGCGTGGATGAGTGGATCGAGCCGCATCTGGCGCGTCGCCGCAGCCGCGAGTCGCATCCGGTGCACGACTTCCTGTTCACCTACTACGCACAGCGACCGGCCGCGCTGCGCCGGTGGCATCCGGGGTTCGGGTTCGCGCTGGCGGGTGCGGACGCCGCGTCGTACCTCGAGCTGAAGGGGTACGGCGGACGCGGCGACCGTGCTGCGGTCAGCCGGGACCACGTCGTCTCGCAGCGGCCGTTGTTGTCCTCGCTGCACGCGTTGCTGACCGCGACCGCGAACCGTCCCGCGCAGCTGGGCTGTTTCGGGATGCACGAGTGGGCGATGGTCTACCGGCTCGAGCAGTCCGACGTCCGTCACGCCTCCTGGCCGCTTCGACTGGGGCCGTCCGGGACCGACGAGGTGGTCGAGTCGCACCGGATCGCCTGCTCGCACTTCGACGCGTTCCGGTTCTTCACCGCGCCCGCCCGGCCGCTGAACGTGCTGCAGCCGGGCCGCGGCGACCGGCCCGCGTTCGAGCAGCCGGGCTGCCTGCACGCCGGGATGGACCTCTACAAGCATGCGTTCCGGCTCACGCCGATGATCTGCTCGGAGCTGGTCGCGGACTGCTTCGAGCTGGCCCGCGACATCCGGGTCCTCGACATGCGGGCGTCGCCGTACGACCTGTCCGACCTCGGTTACGCACCGGTCCGCGTCGAGACGGCCGAGGGCAAGCAGGAGTACGTCATCGCGCAACGCGTCTTCGCGGCTCGCGGTGCACCCCTGCGGCAACGGCTGATCGACGAGACCGACCGGCTGCTCGCGGTCCGAGCGTTGTGACTCAGTCGGTGTCGCTGGGGTCGAGGTAGAGGCAGAACGGGTGCCCGGCGGGATCGAGCATCACCCGCACCGTCTCCTGCGGCTGGTACGCCGCCACCTCCGCACCGACCTCGACGGCATGAGCGACCGCCTCCTCCAGGTCCTCGACCTCGATGTCGAGGTGCATCGACATCTGCGGCTGACCCGGCGCCGCCGGCCACACCGGACGCACGTAGTGCTCCTCGGTCTGCGTCGCGATGTAGTAACCCGTGTCCTTCGCCGGCGCCACCGCGGCCCCGCCCCCGTCCCCGTTGAAGACCTCCCAGCCGAGCAGCCGCGCGTAGAACTGCGCCAGCTCCTGCCCGTCCGGTGCATCGAGGACGACACCCCACCACTCTGTCTTCGTTCGTAGCGCCATCACCACAACCTGCCGTACGTTCGGGTGATGCGGCAACCGACCAATCCCGACACCGACCAGGTGCTGAGCCGGTTCCTCACCGACGACGGACGGCTGGGGACCATGCCGACCAAGCGCAGCAAGCGGCTGGTGGTGCTCGACCACATCGCCCAGCGGTTCGAGCCGGGCCGGACCTATCCCGAGGCCGAGGTGAACGAGGTGCTGATGGGCTTCCACGACGACTACGCGGCGCTGCGGCGCTACCTCGTGGACGAGCAGTTCCTCACCCGGGAGGCCAACGTTTACTGGCGGTCCGGCGGGACCATCGAGGTCTGAGCCGCTACCAGCAGGCCGGGGTCCGGTCCCGCCAGGGTGCGGCTGCCTCGACCTGCGCCGAGAGCGCGAGCAGCCGGTGCTCCTCGGCCGGCCTCCCGGCGATCATCACGCCGACCGGCACGC
>JAICRS010000034.1 GCA_025966335.1 Nocardioidaceae bacterium | reverse complement strand
CTGGCTCTACTTCGTCACCACCAACCCCGACACCGGCGAGACGAAGTTCGCGGTGACCTTCTCCGAGCACCAGCAGAACGTGGCCGAGTTCCAGGAGTGGTGCTCCCAGTCGGACAACTGCTGAGTCGGCGGTGTCGACCTCGTCCCGCCGTTGCGCCGTGCTCGGCAGCCCGATCGCGCACTCGCTCTCGCCGGTGCTGCACCGGGCGGCGTACGTCGAGCTCGGGCTGGACTGGTCGTACGACGCGCACGAGGTGACCGAGTCCTCGCTGGCCGGATTCCTCGACGGGCTGGACGACTCCTGGCGCGGGCTGTCGTTGACCATGCCCCTCAAACGCACGGTGGTGCCGCTGCTCGACGACCTGTCCGACCGGGCGCGGCAGTCCGGTGCGGTCAACACCGTCGTCCTGGACCATGGCCGGCGATGGGGCGACAACACCGACATCCCCGGGGCGGCTGCCGCGATCCGCGAGCGGACGGACATCGATCCGCGGTCGGCGATCGTGCTCGGCGGGGGAGCGACGGCCGGCTCCGTCGTGCTGGCGCTGGCCGGCCTCGGCTGTCTCGACGTACGGCTGGTCGTGCGTGATCCTGGCCGGGCGGCCGACACCCTTCGGGCGGCCGCGAGGCACCCGGCCCGGCCGGACGTCGAGGTGCTGACCTTCGCCGCGGCTTCCCACGAAGGAGGGCCGCCGCCGGACATCGTGGTCTCCACGGTCCCGGCCGCCGCGCAGGGACCGGAGGTGGTCCGGCTCGCCGGCGCCGCCCCTGTCATCTTCGACGTGGTCTACGAGCCCTGGCCGACCCCGCTGGCCGCATTCGCCCTCGAGGAGGGGCGCACGCTGGTCTCCGGGCTCGACCTGCTCGTGCACCAGGCGGCGCTGCAGGTCACGTTGATGACCGGGATCGCGGACGTGCCGATGGAGGCGATGCGCGCCGCGGGGCAGCGGGCGCTCGGCTGAGGGACTGGTCCGACGACCGCTCGGACCGGCAGTTGCAGCTGCCGATTACCGCGAAACGGGTCGAAGTGGGCGGATCTCCGGTTGAGCGCCGGTCGGTGTGGCTGCGCATGCGGCGGCCCAGAACCCCGGTTATGACGACATGAAGTATTCTTCAGGTCATCATCCGCGACCGAAGGGGTCCTCGCGTGCCGGTTCCGCTGTACCAGGCGAAGGCGGAGTTCTTCCGCACGCTCGGCCACCCCGCCCGGATAAGGGTCCTCGAGCTGCTCAGCGAGAAGCCGCGACCGGTGCACGAGCTGCTGGCCGCCATCGAGATCGAGGCCAGCAACCTGTCCCAGCAGCTGTCCGTCCTGCGCCGCAGCGGCCTGGTCACCCAGCGGCGGGAGGGCGGAGAGGTGATCTACTCGCTGGCCGTGCCGGAGGTGCGTGACCTGCTCTCGGCCGCCCGCGGCATCCTGCGCGCGCAGATCGCCGACCAGAGCGGCCTCGTCGACGAGCTCTCCCGCGGCATGAACCGGTGAGCCCGCCGGTGGCATCCGCCTCCCGCGGACGTACCCGGTTGAGGTCGCTGCTCCCACGCCGCCGCGACCTGGCGGCGATGGCCCGCAACCCGCGCCGCGACCTGGTCGCAGGCGTGACCGTCGGGATCGTGGCCCTGCCGCTCGCCCTGGCGTTCGGTGTCACCTCCGGGATGGGCGCCGCGGCCGGACTGGTCACCGCGGTGGTGGCCGGTGCCCTGGCGGCCCTGTTCGGCGGCAGCAACCTCCAGGTCAGCGGTCCGACCGGCGCGATGACGGTGGTGCTGGTCCCGATCATCGCCGAGTTCGGCCCCGAGGGCGTGCTCGTGGTGGGGATCCTGGCCGGCCTGCTGCTCCTCGCGATGGCGGCCACAGGCATCGGTCGCTGCATCAAGTTGATCCCGCTGCCGGTGATCGAGGGGTTCACGCTCGGCATCGCGGTGATCATCGGCCTGCAGCAGCTCCCTGCCGCGCTCGGAGTGGCCGGCGAGGGCGAGAAGGTGCTCGCGGTCGCGGCACGCGCCTTGCTGGCCTGGTCGTCGGCGCCCCGGTGGGCGCCGGTGGTGATGGCGTTCGGGGTAGGCGCGGTGATGCTCGCCCTGGCCCGGTTACGGCCGGCGGTGCCCGCCTCGCTTCTCGGGGTGGTGGCAGCGACCCTGGTTGCGGAGATGGCGCACCTCGACGTCGCGCGGATCGGGGCTCTCCCCGCGGGGCTGCCGATGCCGAGCGTGCCCGACGTGCCCTGGGCCCAGCTGCACGCGCTGCTCCTGCCCGCCGTCGCGGTGGCCTTGCTCGCCGGTCTGGAGAGTCTGCTGTCGGCCACCGTCGCCGATGCGATGAGCGTCGACGAGCGGCACGACCCGCACCGTGAGCTGTTCGGCCAGGGCATCGCCAACCTCGCCAGTCCACTGTTCGGCGGGATTCCGGCCACCGCCGCGATCGCGCGCACCGCGGTCAACGTCCGCAGCGGCGCCACCTCCCGGCTGGCCGCGGTCAGTCACTCGGCGGTGCTGCTGCTGACCGTGATGCTGCTCGCGCCGCTGGTCGGGCGCATCCCGCTCGCCGCACTGGCAGGGGTGCTGGTGGCCACCGCCGTGCGGATGGTTGAGGTCTCCAGCGTTCGGGCGCTGTTCCGGTCCGGTCGTAGCGACGCGGCGGTCCTGGCACTGACCGCCGTCGCCACCATCGCGCTCGACCTGGTGATGGCGGTGGCGCTGGGGGTGCTGGTCGCCGGCGGGATCTCGCTGCAGCAGATGGCGCGCGAGACGGCGGTGACCGAGGTGCCCCTCCGCCCGGTGACGGGTGATCGCAGCGAGGAGGAACGTGCGCTGCTCGACGAGCACATCGTCGCCTACCGGCTCGACGGGCCGCTGTTCTTCGCCGGGGCGCACACGGCACTCCTGGAGCTGTCCGAGCTCAGCGACGTCCGGGTCGTGATCCTGCGGATGGGCCGGGTCGCGGCGCTCGACTCGACCGGGGCCGCCGTACTCCGCGACACCATCCAGCAGCTGGAGCGGCGGGGGATCACCGTCCTTCTCTCCGGCGTTCCGGAGCGGCACACGGCGGTGCTCGACGCGCTCGGGGTCTACGAGAGCCTCAGCCACGGGGGGCACGTGTTCACCTCGACCCATCAAGCGATCGCCCACGCCCGGCGGCACGCCGGTCGGGCTCCCCACGAAGCGGCCTGACGGCGCCCTCGCTGCAGTTAGGCTCTGGCCTCATGAGTGCTGACGTCTGGTTCGTCGACGCCGCGATCGCGACCGGGTTCTACGGGCTGCTCGCCGGAATGGCGGTGCCCACGATCATCGCCCGGGTCCCCGAGCCGGAGCCCGAGGACGAGCCACCCGCGGACGAGGTCGGCAGCGCCTCCTCGGACGCGGCGCCGGCCGAGGAACCCAAGGAGCGCTACGAGGACATCGCCCGGCGCCGGGGGCTGCGGTGGAAGACCTCACTGGTCACCGCCCTCGTGTGCGCGGTCATCGGCGGCCGGGTCGGCTTCGAGAACGAGCTGACGTTCCTGCTCTACCTGGCACCGGTCGGGGTCGCACTCGCGGTGATCGACTGGCGGACCCGGCTGCTGCCCACGAAGCTGATCGCGCCGTCGTACCTGGTCGTGATCCTGCTCGTGCTGTTCGCGGCCTGGACCGACGGCGACTGGGACTCCCTGGTCACCGCAGGGTGGGGCTGGCTGGTCGCCGGCGGCACCTTCTTCGTGCTGTGGTTCATCTATCCGCGCGGGATGGGGTACGGCGACGTCCGGCTCTCCGGGGTGCTCGGCATCGCGCTCGGCTACCTGGGCTGGGCGGAGCTGCTGACCGGGGTGTACGCCGGCTTCCTCGTCGGCGGGGTGGGTGGTCTGCTGCTGTCGATGCTGCGGGTGGTGGATCGAAAGGCCTACCCGTTCGGGCCGTTCATGCTGATCGGGGCCGTGATCGGTGTGGCCACCGGGCCCTATGTCGCTGCGTGGTACGTGTGACCGTCGGCTGAACACGCCGTGAAAGACTGTCCGCCATGCTGCGTTGGCTCACTGCGGGCGAGTCCCACGGACCTGCTCTTGTCGCCCTCCTCGAAGGGCTGCCCGCCCACGTCTCCGTGACGTCGGCCGACATCGTGGACGCGCTGGCCCGACGCCGGCTCGGCTACGGCCGCGGCGCCCGGATGAAGTTCGAGCAGGACGAGGTCGACATCATCGGCGGAATCCGGCACGGCCGGACGCTCGGCAGCCCGATCGCGATCCGGGTCGGCAACAGCGAGTGGCCCAAGTGGGACAAGGTGATGGCGGCCGACCCGGTCGACGAGGCCGAGCTGGAGGCGCTGGCCCGCAACGCCGCGCTCACCCGCCCGCGCCCCGGGCACGCCGACCTGGTCGGGATGCAGAAGTACTCCTTCGACGAGGCCCGGCCGATCCTGGAACGCGCCTCGGCCCGGGAGACCGCCGCCCGGGTGGCGCTCGGTGCGGTCGCGACAGCGTTTCTCGAGCAGGCCCTGGGTGCCCGCGTTGTCTCCCACGTGGTCTCGATCGGGACCGCGAAGGCGCCCTACGGCTCGGTGCCGTCGCCCGACGACGTGGCCCGGCTCGACGAGGACCCGGTGCGTTGTCTCGACGCGGACGCGAGCAAGGCGATGGTCGCCGAGATCGACCAGGCCCACAAGGACGGCGACACCCTCGGCGGGGTGGTCGAGGTGGTCGTGCACGGGCTTCCGCCGGGCCTCGGGTCGCACGTGCACTGGGACCGTCGGCTCGACGCCCGGCTGGCCGGTGCGCTGATGGGCATCCAGGCGATCAAGGGTGTCGAGGTCGGTGACGGGTTCGGTCTGGCCGCCGACCCCGGGTCGCAAGCACATGACGAGATCGTGCGGACCGAGGACGGCATCCGGCGTACCTCCGGCCGCTCCGGCGGCACCGAGGGCGGCATGTCGACCGGAGAGGTCCTCCGGGTCCGCGCGGCGATGAAGCCGATCGCCACCGTGCCCCGTGCCCTGCGCACCGTCGACGTGGCCACCGGCGAGGCGACCGTGGCCCACCACCAGCGCTCGGACGTGTGCGCGGTGCCCGCCGCCGGCATCGTCGCCGAGGCGATGGTGGCGCTGGTGCTGGCCGATGTCGCGCTGGAGAAGTTCGGCGGCGACTCGGTCGCGGAGACCGCGCGCAACGTGCAGGGCTACCTGTCCACGTTGAGGTTCGCGTGACCGGCGCGCGTCCCCGGGTCGTGCTGGTCGGCGCGATGGGCGCCGGGAAGACCACGGTCGCCGAGATCCTCGCCGCGCGCTGGGGGGTGTCGGTGCGCGACACCGACCACGACGTCGAGGCCGGGCAGGCGCGGTCGATCTCCGACATCTTCGTCGACGACGGTGAGCAGGTCTTCCGTGCGCTGGAGCGGGACGCGGTCGAGGCGGCGCTGCGCGAGCACGACGGGGTGCTCGCCCTCGGCGGCGGCGCGGTGCTGGACCCGGCGACCCGCGCGACCTTGAAGGCGCACCGGGTGGCGTTCCTGGACGTGGGGCTCTCCGACGCGGTGAAGCGAGTGGGCCTGGGCTCCGGACGGCCGTTGCTGCTCGGCAACGTCCGGGCCCGGATCAAGGCGCTGCTCGACGAGCGGCTGCCGGTCTACCGTGAGGTCGCGACCATCACCGTCGACACCGACGGCAAGCCGGCCGAGGCCGTCGCGGACGAGGTGGCCCGCGCCGTCGAGGACGCGGAGCGAGCCGAGTCGGAGGAGGCACAGTGAGCGAGCAGTCCCGGTTGCACGTGGGCGGCGCGGCGCCGTACGACGTCGTCATCGGCAGCGGCCTGCTCGGTGAGCTGCCTGCGCTGCTCGGTGCGGACGTGCGCCGGGTCGCGGTGATCCATCCCCGGGCCCTTGCCGCGACCGGCGAGGCGATCCGTGTCGACCTGGCGGACCAGGGCTACGACGCGCACGGCATCGAGATCCCCGACGGCGAGGAAGCGAAGCTGGCACCGGTCGCGTCGTTCTGCTGGCAGGTGCTCGGGCAGACCGGGTTCACCCGTTCCGACGCCGTGGTCACCGTGGGCGGCGGGGCGACCACCGACATGGGCGGCTTCGTCGCGGCCACCTGGCTGCGAGGTGTCAAGGTCGTGCACATGCCGACCACGTTGCTCGGGATGGTCGACGCGGCCGTCGGCGGCAAGACCGGGATGAACACCACCGAGGGCAAGAACCTGGTCGGCGCCTTCCACGAGCCGGCCGGTGTCCTCTGCGACCTGGCCACGCTGGAGACACTGCCGCGCAACGAGCTGGTCAGCGGGCTGGCCGAGGTGATCAAGTGCGGGTTCATCGCCGACCCCGCGATCCTCGACCTGGTCGAGCGGGACCCGGTGGCCGCGACTGAGGCCGGCAGCGGGGAGCTCCGCGAGCTGATCGAGCGGGCGATCCGGGTGAAGATCGACGTGGTCGTCACCGACCTCAAGGAGACCGGCGGGGTGGGCGGCCATCCCGGCCGCGAGTCCCTGAACTACGGGCACACGCTCGGGCACGCCGTCGAGCGGGTCGAGCGCTACAAGTTCCGGCACGGCGCCGCGGTGTCGATCGGGATGATGTACGTCGCCGAGCTCGCCCGTCTCGCGGGACGGCTCGACGAGCCCACGGCCGACCGGCACCGGTCGGTCCTCGAGCTCGTGGGACTTCCTACCTCCTACCAGGGCGGGAGGTGGCCGCAGCTGCACGACGCGATGAAGGTCGACAAGAAGGCGCGTGGAGACCAGCTGCGGTTCGTCGTCCTCGAGGGACTGGCCCGGCCGGCCATCCTGCAGGCCCCCGACCCGGCGCTGCTGACCGCTGCCTACGCCGAGATCTCGCGGTGAGGAGAACGATGAAGGTCCTGGTGCTGAACGGGCCGAACCTCGGCCGGCTCGGTTCGCGTGAGCCGGAGGTCTACGGATCGACCACCCATGCCGACCTGGTGGCGTTGTGCGAGACGGTCGGCGCAGAGCTGGGCTGCGCCGTCGAGGTCCGGCAGACCGACTCCGAGGCAGAGCTGGTCGGCTGGTTGCACGAGGCAGCCGACGCGGGCACGCCCGTCGTACTCAACCCCGCTGCGTTCACGCACTACAGCTACGCGCTGCGCGACGCGTGCGCGATGCTGACCGGCCCGCTGGTCGAGGTGCACATCACCAACCCGCACACCCGCGAGGAGTTCCGGCACACCAGTGTGGTGTCCGGGGTGGCCACCGGGGTGATCGCCGGGTTCGGTGTCGACTCCTACCGGCTCGCCCTGGTCGCCCTCGCGGGTCGCTGACCGCCATTTGTGACGGGTCGGCCCGCCGAAGGTGACGGCTCGGCGATTTCTGCGGTGACACAAGCTGTCGTTAGACTTGACCGCTGCCCCTCACGACCCGCCGACGAAAGAGCAGGATCACCCGCGTATGGCCACCACGAACGACCTCAAGAACGGCATGGTGCTCAACCTCGACGGACAGCTGTGGTCCGTGATCTGGTTCCAGCACCACAAGCCCGGCAAGGGCGGCGCGGTCGTGCGCACCAAGCTGAAGAACATCGAGTCGGGCAAGACGGTCGACAAGACCTTCAACGCCGACGTCAAGGTCGAGGTCGCCAACGTCGACAAGCGGACGATGCAGTACCTCTACAACGACGGCACCTCCTACGTGTTCATGGACGTCGCGACCTACGACCAGCTCGAGGTCCCGCCGGAGATGGTCGGCGAGGCGCAGAACTTCCTGCTCGAGAACCAGGAGGCGATCGTGGCCACCAACGAGGGCCGCGTCCTCTACATCGAGCTCCCGGCGTCGGTCGAGCTGCTGGTCGAGTACACCGAGCCCGGCCTCCAGGGTGACCGGTCCACCGGCGGCACCAAGCCGGCCCGTCTCGAGACCGGCCACGAGATCAACGTGCCGCTGTTCATCACCACCGGCGAGAAGATCAAGGTCGACACCCGGGACAGCAGCTACCTGGGCCGCGTCAGCTCCTGATGGCAGCCCAGTCATGACGGCCCGCACCAAGGCCCGCAAGCGAGCGCTCGACATCCTCTTCGAGTGCGACGCCCGCGACGTGATGCCCCTCGAGCTGCTCGACGAGCGGGTGGTGGCGGCCGACCCGCCGGTCAACGAGTACACCGCGGAGCTGGTGCGCGGCGTCGCCGGCAACATCGGCCGGATCGACGAGCTCCTCACGACGTACTCCCAGGGCTGGACGATCGATCGGATGCCGGCCGTGGACCGCAACGTGCTGCGGCTCGGGGTGTTCGAGGTGCTCTACGTCGAGGACGTCCCCGACGCGGTGGCCGTCAGCGAGGCGATGAGCCTGGTCCGCGACCTGTCCACCGACGAGTCGCCCGCCTTCGTCAACGGCATCCTCGGCAACATCGTCAGGAACAAGCCGGCCCTGTCCGCCTGACCCGACCTGCCGTGGTCGTCCGCGCGCCTCATGCCGCGGCGAACGGGCGGTCTCGGCCTCGTGGTGACCCGCGAGTCCATCGGCGCCCGTTACAGTTGACGCCTCGCCGATGCGAAGAGGTGGCCCATGGGTCTCGAGCAGCTGGCCGGGCGCGTGATCGCCCTGCCGACGAGCACACTCAGCGGCCTGCTTGGAGCTCCCGAGCAGGCGCGGGCCGTGGCGGCCGAGGTGCAACGGCTCGGCAAGGAGGTGTGGGGCCTCGCAGGTCGGGCCCAGGCGGCCCTGGACCGGGTCGAGGCGCTCCTCGACGAGGTGGCCGCACTCGTCGCTGCGGTCGCGGTGCTCCGGGACGAGGCGGCGGTCCTGGTCACCGCGGCAAGCGGGGTCGTCACCCACGGTGCGCAGGCCGTCGGCCTGCTCGAGGAGCAGGCGCACCGGGTGCAGCGGTTGCTGGACCTGTACGAGCCGGACCTGCGCGCGCTCGCCCCTGTCGCGGGACGCGCCGCCGCCGAGCTCACGCCACGCCACCTGACCAACCTCGCCGATGCCCTGGGCCGGTTGCCCGACCTGCTGGAGCTCGCCGAGCCGGCGTTGAAGAACCTGGCCGGTCTGGCGCCTGAGCTGAAGGACGTCACGGACCGGGTCGAGAACGTCGGGCAGATCGTCGAGGGGATCCCCGGCGCGGGGATGCTGCGCCGCCGCACGGAGCGCAAGGACGGCGACGGCTGACCGGACGGGCTGCCGCTGTTCGGCGCCCCTCCCGCTCCACCCCCGCCTGTGCCACGCTGAGGCCATGAGCAACGAGGTGGACGTGGTGGTCATCGGGCTCGGTCCCGGCGGTGAGTCGGCGGCCACGAAGCTGGCCCAGGCCGGCCTGGAGGTGATCGGCGTCGACGAGCGGCTCGTCGGCGGTGAGTGTCCCTACTTCGGCTGCGTGCCGACCAAGATGATGGTCCGGGCCGCGAACCTGCTCGCCGAGGGCCGCCGGGTCACGACGATGGCCGGCGACAGCACGGTCACCCCGCACTGGCAGAGCGTGGCCCAGCGGATCTCGCGGGAGGCCACCGACGGCTGGGACGACAAGGTCGCCGTCGAACGCCTGGAGAAGGCAGGGGTCCGGTTCGTGCGCGGCCACGCCCGGCTGACCGGTCCGCGAGCCGTCTCCGTGGACGACCAGAGCTTCACCGCCCGACGCGGAGTCCTGCTCAACACCGGCACCGCGCCGACGGTGCCACCGATCGACGGGCTCGCCGACGCTCCCTACTGGACGAACCGGGACGCGGTCCGGGTCACCGAGCTGCCCTCGTCACTGATCGTGATCGGTGGCGGCGCGATCGGGGCCGAGCTGTGCCAGGCGTTCGCCCGGTTCGGCGTGGACGTCACCGTCGTCGAGAACGCCGACCGGATCCTGGCCGTCGAGGAGCCGGAGGCCAGCGGCGTCGTCGCCGACGTCTTCGCCGCCGAGGGGATCCGGGTGCTGACCGGTGTCGAGGCCCGGTCGGTGGCGTACGACGAGGGCAGGTTCACCGTCGACGCAGACGGCGAGATGCTCCACGCCGACAAGCTGCTGGTGGCCACGGGCCGGCGTACCAACCTCTCCGACATCGGCCTGGACACGGTCGGCCTCGACCCGCAGGCCCGATTGATCGAGACCGACCCCCGGATGCGCGCCGGTGAGGGGTTGTGGGCAGTCGGTGACATGACCGGCAAGGGCGCGTTCACACACATCTCGATGTACCAGGCGGTCGTCGCGGTCCGCGACATCCTCGGCGAGGACGGGCCGGAGGCCGACTACCGGGCGGTGCCGCGGGTGACGTTCACCGACCCCGAGGTCGGCTCGGTCGGGATCACCGAGCAGCAGGCGCGCGACCAGGACATGGAGGTGCGGGTCGCGGTCTCCCCGCTGCCCGGGTCCACTCGCGGCTGGATCCACCAGGCCGGCAACGACGGGGTGATCAAGCTCGTCGAGGACGCCCGCCGCGGCGTGCTCGTCGGCGCGACCTCCGCGGGTCCCGCCGGGGGAGAGGTGCTGTCCATGCTGACCACCGCGGTGCACGCCGAGATCCCGACCGCGACGCTGCGCTCGATGATCTACGCCTACCCCACGTTCCACCGGGCGGTGGAGGACGCGCTCGGCCGCCTCGAGTGACCGAACGCGCTCGCGAGGCTGTGCTGCTGGTAGGGTCTGACCCGTTCGACATCCTTTAACGAGCCGTCCCGTGAGGCGGAGAAGGAGGTCCGGCTCGCTCATGCCTGCCGAATCAGCATCAGACCCGGTGACCGATCCCGGGACCCACCACGAAGGACGCACCGTCCTCGACTCGCGCGACATCTCTCGCGCACTCACCCGCATCGCCCACGAGATCCTCGAACGCAACAAGGGCGCCTCCGACCTGGTCCTGCTCGGGATCCCGACCCGCGGCGTGCCCCTGGCCCAACGGGTCGCCGCGAAGATCGCCGCGGTGGAGGGCATCGACATCCCGGTCGGGTCGCTGGACATCACGATGTACCGCGACGACCTGCGGATGCGGCCGGCGCGCACCCTGCTGCCCACCGAGATCCCGCACGGCGGCATCGACGACAAGACCGTGGTCCTCGTCGACGACGTGCTGTTCTCCGGGCGCACCATCCGCGCCGCGCTCGACGCGATGAACGACGTCGGCCGGCCCAAGACCGTGCGGCTCGCGGTGCTCGTCGACCGCGGCCACCGGGAGCTGCCGATCCGCGCCGACTTCGTCGGCAAGAACCTGCCGACCTCGCTCGTGGAGTCGGTCCGGGTCCGTCTCGCCGAGTTCGACGGCGTCGACGCGGTCACCATCGCGGGAGTCGCCGCCCGCTCCACCGACGCGGAGGTCCTGCGATGAAGCGCCACCTGCTGAGCGCCGCCGACCTCACCCGCTCCGACGCGGAGCTGGTCCTGGAGACCGCCGAGGAGCTGCGCTCCCTGGCCGACCGGCCGATCAAGAAGCTGCCCGCGCTGCGCGGCCGCACCGTGGTCAACCTGTTCTTCGAGGACTCCACCCGCACCCGGATCTCGTTCGAGGCCGCCGCCAAGCGGCTGTCCGCGGACGTGATCAACTTCTCCGCCAAGGGCTCCAGCCTGTCCAAGGGGGAGAGCCTCAAGGACACCGCGCTGACCCTGGAGGCGATGGGTGCCGACGCGGTGGTCATCCGGCACTGGGCGTCCGGTGCACCGCACCTGCTCGCCAACTCCGGCTGGGTCCGCTCCAGCGTGGTCAACGCCGGCGACGGCACCCATGAGCACCCGACGCAGGCGCTGCTCGACGCGTTCACGATGTGGCGCCACCTCGGCAGCCTCGACGGACGCCGGGTCACCATCGTCGGCGACGTGCTGCACTCGCGGGTGGCCCGCTCGAACGCGCTGCTCCTCCAGACGCTCGGCGCAGAGGTCACCCTGGTCGCACCCCCGACACTCCTCCCGGTCGGGGTGGAGGGATGGGGCGTGGAGACGTCGTACGACCTCGATGCCGCACTACCCAAGGCCGACGCGGTGATGATGCTGCGGGTGCAGCGCGAACGGATGAACGCCGCGTTCTTCCCGAGCGCCCGTGAGTACAGCCGCCGCTACGGCATGGACGCGCGCCGGATGGGCACGCTGCAGGACCACGCGCTCGTGATGCACCCGGGCCCGATGATCCGCGGCATGGAGATCACTGCCGACGTGGCCGACTCGCCCCGGTCGGTGATCGTCGAGCAGGTCACCAACGGTGTCGCGGTGCGGATGGCGGTGCTCTACCTCCTGCTCGGCGGCAGCGAGTCGGCGCTGGGCGGTACGACGGACGTGGCCGGTGACGCGGGCAAGGACAGGACCATCGAGGGGGCCGACGGTTCGGCCACGGCGGGAGGAGCGGCATGACCACCACGTACCTGATCAGGAACGCACGGGTGCTGGGCGGCGAGCCGACCGACCTGCTGCTGCGCGACGGGATCATCGCGGAGATCGGCGCCGGGCTGACCGCCGAGGGTGCCGAGGTCATCGACGCCGACGGGCTGATCGCACTGCCCGGGCTGGTCGACCTGCACACGCACCTCCGTGAACCGGGCCGCGAGGACGCCGAGACCGTCGACTCCGGGACGTCGGCCGCCGCGCTGGGTGGGTTCACCGCTGTGCACGCGATGGCCAACACCGACCCGGTCGCCGACACCGCCGGTGTCGTGGAACAGGTCTGGCGGCTCGGCCGCGAGGCGGGTCACTGCGACGTGTTCCCGGTCGGCGCCGTCACCGTCGGCCTGGCCGGGGAACGGCTCGCCGAGCTCGGCGCGATGGCGGACTCCGCCGCGCGGGTGCGGGTGTTCTCCGACGACGGCAAGTGCGTCTCCGACGCGGTGCTGATGCGCCGGGCGCTGGAGTACGTCAAGGCCTTCGACGGCGTCATCGCCCAGCACGCGCAGGAGCCCCGGCTGACCGAGGAGGCGCAGATGAACGAGGGCGAGCTCTCCGGCCGCCTCGGGCTGCGCGGCTGGCCGGCCGTCGCCGAGGAGGCGATCATCGCCCGCGACTGCCTGCTCGCCGCCCACGTCGGGTCCCGGCTGCACGTGTGCCACGTGTCCACCGCCGGGTCGGTCGAGCTGATCCGGTGGGCGAAGCGCAACGGCTGGAACGTCACCGCCGAGGCCTGCCCGCACCACCTGCTGCTCACCGACGAGCTCGCCGCGACCTACGACCCGATCTACAAGGTGAACCCACCGCTGCGCTCGGCCACCGACGTCGAGGCGCTGCGGCAGGGGCTGGCCGACGGCACCATCGACGTGGTCGCCACCGACCACGCCCCGCACCCCCACGAGGACAAGGACTGCGAGTGGCAGGCCGCCGCGTTCGGCATGCTGGGACTCGAGACCGCGCTCTCGATCGTGCAGCAGACGATGGTCGACACCGGCCTGCTCGACTGGGCCGGCGTTGCCGAGCGGATGGCGACCACGCCCGCCCAGATGGGCCGGCGCGCGGGCCACGGCCGGCCGATCCAGCCGGGCGCCGCGGCCAACGTGGTGCTCTACGACCCGGCGCACACGCACGTGGTCGACCCCACCGAGACCGCGTCGCTGTCGCGCAACACCCCCTACGCCGGGCGTGAGCTGCCCGGGCGGGTGGTCGCCACCTTCCTGCGCGGCCGGGCGACCGTCCTGGACGGGAAGCTGACGTGAGCGCAGAGGAGACCGAGCTCAACCCGCTGGTCCCGAGCATGTTCGAGGTGCTGCTCGCGGCCGGCGTCATCGCCGCTCTGGTGGTGCTGGCCTTCGTCGGGATGTGGTTCGGCTGGAGGCGCCGTGGTCGCAAGCACGACCTTCCCGAGCTGGTGCCGGCGCCGCCGGTTGCGGAGCTGCCGTCGGCCAAGCTCCAGGCCGGTGCCCGCTACTTCGGCACCACGGTCAGCGGCGACTGGCTCGACCGGGTCGTCGCCCGCGGGCTGGGCTCGCGCAGCTCCTGCCGGCTGTCGCTGTCCGCCCAGGGGCTCGACGTGATCCGGCTGGCCGGGAGCTTCCGGATCCCCGCGGATGCGCTGCGCGGCGCCCGCCACGACATGGGGATCGCCGGCAAGGTCGTCCCACCGCACGGACTGCTGGTCGTGACCTGGGCGCACGGCGACTACCTTCTCGACACCGGCTTCCGTCTCTCCGAGTTGTCAGGCCCTGTGACCGCTATGGCGGGCACACCGCCTGACAAGTCGGTGACGGAGGCGCACAACGTCTGGATCCGCTCGATCAGCAAGATCGCCAAGGAGCACACCTCATGACCGTGACCAGCCCGGACCGGGTCCCGGCCACCCGCCGCACCGTCACCCCGGCGATGCTCGTGCTCGAGGACGGGCGCACCTTCCACGGCGAGTCGTTCGGTGCCGCGGGGGAGACCTTCGGCGAGGCGGTGTTCTCCACCGGCATGTCCGGCTACCAGGAGACGCTGACCGACCCGTCGTACCACCGCCAGGTCGTGGTGATGACCGCCCCGCACGTCGGCAACACCGGCATCAACGACGAGGACCAGGAGTCGCGCCGGATCTGGGTCAGCGGGTACGTCGTGCGCGACCCCGCCCGGATCCCGTCCAACTGGCGCTCGACGCGATCGCTCGACGACGAGCTGCGCGCACAAGGCGTGGTCGGCATCTCCGGCATCGACACCCGGGCGCTGACCCGGCACCTGCGCGAGCGCGGCGCGATGCGGGTGGGTATCTCCACCACCGAGACCCACCCGGAGGCCCTGCTGGAACGGGTCCTCGCCGCCGACCAGATGACCGGTGCCGACCTCGCCGGTGACGTGACGACCGGGTCGACGTACGTCGTGCCCGCGGTCGGCGAGAAGCGGTTCACCGTGGCCGCGATCGACCTCGGGATCAAGACGATGACGCCGGCGATGATGGCCGAGCGCGGCATCGAGGTGCACGTGATGCCGGCCAGGTCGACGGTCGACGAGGTGCTTGCTCTGTCGCCCGACGGAGTGTTCTTCTCCAACGGCCCCGGTGACCCGGCCGCCGCGGAGCACGCGACCGAGCTGCTGCGCGGCGTCCTCGAGCGCGACATCCCCTACTTCGGGATCTGCTTCGGCAACCAGCTGTTCGGCCGCGCCCTCGGGTTCGGCACCTTCAAGCTGAAGTACGGGCACCGCGGCATCAACCAGCCGGTGATGGACCGTACGACGGGCAAGGTGGAGGTCACCGCGCACAACCACGGGTTCGCCATTCAATGGCCAGGCGCCCCGTCCTTCGAACCCACCAGCACGCCGTACGGCGAGGCCACCGTCTCCCACGTCTGCCTCAACGACGACGTGGTCGAGGGCCTCGAGCTGCGCGACGGCGAGGGCCGGCTGAAGTCGTTCTCGGTCCAGTACCACCCCGAAGCGGCCGCCGGCCCCCACGACGCGGCCTACCTCTTCGACCGGTTCTGCCGTCTGATGGAGGGGCGCGCTGAGGCCGGGCGGACCGGGGAAGCCGCGGTTTTCCCGGGGAGCCCGGCCGGAGAGGACCCCCGATGACACAACGGCACATGTGTGCTGTTCGAACACGTTTTTCGGCCGCGACCGTGTCACAAGGGCACATGTGTGCTGTTCCGGCCCCGAGCAGATCCACCTGGAGGGCGCGTAATGCCGAAGCGGACTGACATCAAGAGCGTCCTGGTCATCGGGTCGGGGCCGATCATCATCGGCCAGGCCTGCGAGTTCGACTACTCGGGCACGCAGGCCTGCCGGGTGCTCAAGGCCGAGGGCCTGCGGGTGATCCTGGTCAACTCGAACCCGGCGACGATCATGACCGACCCGGAGTTCGCCGACGCCACCTACATCGAGCCGATCACGGCCGAGTTCGTGGAGAAGGTGATCGACAAGGAGCGGCCCGACGCGCTGCTCGCGACGCTGGGCGGACAGACCGCACTGAACGCCGCGATGGCGCTGGACCAGGCCGGGGTGCTGGAGAAGTACGGCGTCGAGCTGATCGGCGCGAGCATCGAGGCGATCGAGCGCGGGGAGAACCGCCAGTCGTTCAAGAGGATCGTCGAGGATCTCGGCGGCGAGGTCGCCAAGTCGGTGATCTGCCACTCGATGGACGACTGCCTCGCCGCGGCCGGCGAGCTCGGCTACCCGATGGTGGTCCGGCCGTCGTTCACGATGGGCGGCACCGGGTCGGGGATGGCCTACGACGAGCAGGACCTGCACCGGATCGCCGGCGCCGGCCTCGTCGCGAGCCCGACCACCGAGGTGCTCCTCGAGGAGTCGATCATCGGCTGGAAGGAGTACGAGCTCGAGGTCATGCGGGACATGGCCGACAACGTGGTGATCATCTGCTCGATCGAGAACCTCGACCCGATGGGCGTGCACACCGGCGACTCGATCACGGTCGCGCCGGCGATGACGCTCACCGACCGTGAGTACCAGAAGATGCGCGACCTCTCGATCGGCATCATCCGCTCGGTCGGGGTCGACACCGGCGGCTGCAACATCCAGTTCGCGGTCGACCCGACCGACGGCCGGCTGATCGTGATCGAGATGAACCCCCGGGTCTCCCGCTCCAGCGCGCTGGCGTCGAAGGCGACCGGGTTCCCGATCGCCAAGATCGCCGCCAAGGTCGCGATCGGCTACACGCTCGACGAGATCCCCAACGACATCACGCTGGAGACCCCGGCCAGCTTCGAGCCGAGCCTGGACTACGTGGTGGTGAAGGTGCCGCGGTTCGCGTTCGAGAAGTTCCCGACCGCCGACCCGACCCTGACCACGCACATGAAGTCGGTCGGCGAGGCGATGGCGATCGGGCGCAACTTCACCGAGGCGCTGCAGAAGGCCTTGCGGTCGCTGGAGAACAAGGACGCGATCTTCGGCTGGGGCGCCGAGGGGCCGGACCGGAAGGAGGTGCTGCTGGAGCAGGTCCGCACGCCCCACGACGGACGCCTGAAGAAGGTGATGGACGCCATCCGGGCGGGCGCCACGAACGAGCAGCTGCACGAGGTCACCGGCATCGACCCGTGGTTCCTCGACCAGCTGTTCCTGCTCGACGAGGTGGCCGCCGAGGTCGCCGCCGCCCGCGACCTCGATCCGGCGACACTGCGGCTGGCCAAGCGACACGGCTTCTCCGACGCCCAGATCGCCGGCATCCGGGGGATGACCGAGGACGTCGTCCGCGGGGTCCGGTGGGCGCTGGGGCTCCGGCCGGTCTACAAGACCGTGGACACCTGCGCAGCCGAGTTCGCCGCGCGTACGCCGTACCACTACTCCTCCTACGACGAGGAGACCGAGGTGTCCCCGCGGGAGAAGGAGGCGGTGATCATCCTCGGGTCCGGGCCGAACCGGATCGGGCAGGGCATCGAGTTCGACTACTCGTGCGTGCACGCCTGCCTGACCCTGTCCGAGGCGGGCTACG
>JAICRS010000065.1 GCA_025966335.1 Nocardioidaceae bacterium | reverse complement strand
CCGGACACCGGTCAGGCGATCAACGCGTTCGTGATCCTGCGGGAGAGTGCGGGCGACGGAGGTGCCGACGTGGTCAAGGAGCTGCGCGACCACGTCGCCAAGGAGATCGGCCCGATCGCGAAGCCGAAGTCGATCATGGTCGTCGCCGAGCTTCCCAAGACCCGGTCCGGGAAGATCATGCGCCGGCTGCTGCGCGACGTGGCCGAGAAGCGTGAGGTCGGCGACGTCACCACGCTGGCCGACTCGACCGTGATGGACCTGATCCAGACCGGGATGTCGTCAGACAAGTCCGGGGACGAGTAGGTTGTTCCGGTAACCCTGACCGTGGCGCAGTCCGCGCCGCTGGTCGATGCGGGGAGGGGCTGCCTTCGGGCAGCCCCTCCTTTTTGCCGGACGCGGCGTGGCACCGGCGACGTTTAGTCCTCTAGTCTCAGGGCAACGACTGCTGTGCGGCCAGGTCCACCACCGGCGCCTGCACTCGCCACGAAAGGGAGAGCTCATGACGAGGAAAG
The DNA here is from genome assembly GCA_025966335.1 of Nocardioidaceae bacterium. Taxonomy (GTDB): domain Bacteria; phylum Actinomycetota; class Actinomycetes; order Propionibacteriales; family Nocardioidaceae; genus Nocardioides_C. The sequence goes on along the minus strand of JAICRS010000065.1, from coordinate 12,469 downwards.
CACCGATGGTCCCGCCGAACGCCGTGGCCCCGGTGAGCCCTGACGACCCGACCATCGGCAAGCTCGTCGCGGACGCCAGCCGGGACATGTCCAGCCTGATCCAGAACGAGATCGCGCTCGCCAAGTCCGAGCTGAAGGTGAGCGTCAAGAACGGCGGCACCGGTGCCGGCCTGTTCGCCGGTGCGGCGTTCCTCGGTCTGCTCGCGATCGTGATGATCTCCATCGCCTTCGCCTACTTCCTGAGCATGACGGGTCTGCACCTGGCCTGGTGCTACCTGATCGTGTTCGGCGTCTACCTGCTGATCGCCGGCCTGCTCGCGTTCCTCGGCATCAAGAAGGTCAAGAAGGTCAAGGCACCCGAGCGCGCCATCCACCAGGCGCAGGAGACCAAGCAGCTCCTGAAGCGAAGCTAGTCACGGACACCAGCAACAGCATCGAGATCCCGGGCCCCTGGCAGCACCGAAACGTCGCCGCCAACGGGGCCCGGTTCCACGTCGCCGAGTCGGCCCCTGACGAGCCGAGTCCGCCGCTCGTCGTACTCCTGCACGGCTTCCCGGAGTTCTGGTGGTCCTGGCGGCACCAGCTGCCCGCTCTCGCTGAGGCCGGTTACCGTGCCGTGGCGATGGACCTGCGCGGGTACGGCGGCTCGGACAAGACCCCACGCGGCTACGACCCGGTGACGCTGGCGCGTGACGTGGCCGGTGTGGTGAAGGCGCTCGGTGAGCGGAGCGCGGTCGTGGTCGGGCACGGCTGGGGCGGGTACGTCGGCTGGGCGGCCGCCGCCCTGCAACCGCGGGAGGTCACGGCGCTGTGCGCGGTGTCCGCTCCGCACCCGCGGGCGATGCTGCAGGCGCTGCGACCGTGGCGGGCGGGCGCGCTCGGCCACCTGCTGGCGATGCAGGTCCCGATGCTGCCCGAGCGCAGGCTGGCCGACCCCAGCACCGGGTTCCTGCGCACGCACCTGCGGCAGTGGAGCGCCCCGGGCTCGCCGTTCCCCGACGACGCGACCGTGGCGACCTACCAGGACGCGCTCAGGATCTGGCCCGCGCCGCACTGCGCGCTGGAGTACCACCGCTGGCTGGTCCGGTCCCGGCTGCGTTCGGACGGGCGCCGGTTCAACCAGCTGATGGAGCGGCCGGTCCTCCAGCCGGTGTGCAGCGTGCACGGTGACGCGGACCCGGCGCTGCCGGCCGACGACGGGAGGCGTACGTCGCAGCGGGTGACCGGCCCCTACCGGCACCACGTCCTCGCGGGCGCGGGCCACTTCCCGCACGAGGAACGGCCCGCGGCCTTCACCGCACTGCTGCTCGGCTGGCTGGCCGAGGTGCACGGGACCTAGGCGCAGGCGCCGGTGCCGACCTCGGTGTCGTTGGTGATGCCCTGGGCTGCGCCCTCCGCGACCTGCTCCGCGGTCAGCGCGTAGCCGGTGTCCGGGTCGGTGACCGAGGCCGCGAAGATCACCCCGAGGACATCGCCACCCTCGGAGACCAGCGGACCGCCCGAGTTGCCGGGCCGGACCAGGCCGCGGATCGAGAACACCTCGCGGACCACGGTGCCGTCTCCGTAGATGTCGGGGCTCCGCAGCCGCTGCTCGCCGCGGATCCGGGCGGCCTGCACGTCGTACGGCCCGTCGTTGGGGTAGCCGAGCACGGCACCCGAGTCGCGTGCCTCACCGCCCTTGTCGAAGCGCAGGAACGGCCGGTCGAGCCCGTCGACGGCGAGCACCGCGATGTCGAGGTCCGGGTTGTAGTAGACGACCTCGGCGGGCAGCTCCTCCTCACCGACCACGACGCCCGGGTCGTCGACGCCGGCCACCACGTGCGCGTTGGTCATGATCCGGTCCGGGGAGTAGAGGAAGCCGGTGCCTTCCACGCCGCGGCCGCAGTCGTTCTGCCCCCGGACCTTCAGCACGCTGACCGCCGCGTCCTGCACGTCGGGATCGCGGCCGATCCGGCCCGGCGGCGGACCGACCTCGATGATCCGCTCCGGCGCGAACGGCTCGAGGTAGCGCGGGAAGAAGCTGGACCCGACCACGTCGTTGAACGCGTTCAGCGCCTCCTCGGCCTGGCCCGGCATCACGTCGTCGACCTGCTCGAGCACCATCGAGGAACGGACCTGCTTGCTGATCCCGGGCAGGCTCGACCCGCTCACCGCGACACCGAGCGCCCACGCGACAACCAGCACCGCCGCCGTACTCAGCACGGCTCCGCCGACCGCGTCGAGGGCACGCACGGGCTGCCAGGTGATCCGCGCCCGGATCCGGGTGCCGGCGAACTGCAGCACGGCCTGCCCGAACGACGCGCAGATCAGCACCACGAACAGCGCGCCGAGCGAGACCCACAACGACGGGGCGGAGGCGGACAGGTCGCCGAGCAGCTGCGGGGCGAGCCAGATCCCCAGCAGCCCACCGAGCAGCAGTCCCGCGGTCGCGAACGCACCGGAGATGAAGCCCTGCCAGTAGCCGGACACGGCGTATGCGAGCGCGACGACGACGAGCAGCCAGTCGAGGAAGTTCACAGGTGCGTCCTCACTGCTCTCGGAAGTTCGTGTTCGGCTCCGGCGGAGGGGGGACGACCTCGCCGGGGACGGCCAGCATATGTCCGGGAAGCTCGCGCATCCGTGCGGCGTCCCACGGGCGCGTCCATCCGACGAAGTCGAACAGCCGGGCGATGATGCCGGCCGTGAAGCCCCACAGGACCAGGTCCTTGTCGTCGCCGATCAGGAACGCCGGGCCCTTCCACCCGGAGGGATGGCGCACCGAGACCCGGTGCTCCGGGTCGAGCAGCTCGTCGATCGGGACCCGGTAGACCGCGTGCACCTCGCGGGGGTCGACCGCATCGACCCGGCACTCGGTCCGCCACCAGGCGAGCACCGGGGTGACCGCGAAGTTGCTCGGCGGCAACCACAGCTCGGGCAGCGTCGCGAACACCTCGACCCCGGTCGGATCCAGGCCGGTCTCCTCCTCCGCCTCCCGCAGCGCGGTGGCCTGGGGCGATCCGTCCGCCTGGTCGATCGAGCCGCCGGGGAAGGAGACCTGCCCCGGGTGGGAGCGCATGTCGTGGGCCCGCTCGGTCAGCAGCAGGTCCGGTCCGGCGGGACCCTCCCCGAAGAGAATGAGCACCGCGCCGCGCCGGGTCTGCGCCCCCTCGGGCGGCACGAACCGGGTCAGCTCGTCGGCGGTGATGTCGGCCGCGCCGCGCCGGATCGGCTCGAGCCAGTCCGGAAGCTGAGGGTGCTCCGGCTGGTCGGCGGGAGGAATCGGCGAGCGGTCGGACACGTAGAGGAGCCTACCGAGCGGTTCAGAGGGCGACGTCGAGGTGCTCGCGCACCAGGTCGCGCAGCTGCTCGTAGGAGCGGATCACGACGTACTCGATGTGCTGGACCTGCCCGTCGGCGTCGATGAGCACCACCCCGGGCAGGCCGCGGACCCGGAACGGCACCTCGGTCGCAGCGCCCGGGTCGGCCAGCAGCGGGTAGGTCACGCCGCTCTCCTCGACCAGCTCGAGGGCCGCCTTGGGCTGCGTGTCCTGCCAGTCGATACCGATCACCGACAGCTCGCCGCCGGCCTCCTCGTGCAGCCGCTGGTAGTACGGCAGCTCCTCACGACACGGGCCGCACCACTGCGCCCACAGGTTCAGCACCAGTGGACCGCGCAGCGAGGCGAGGTTCACGTCCGGGCCGCCGCCGAGGCAGGGCAGGACCAGGTCCGGCAGGCCGTCCTCGACCGGGTCGGCGGGCGTGGTCCCCGCCGGGCACGGTTCGACCTCGGCCCGCTTCTTCAGCTCCCGCAGGGTCGGCGTGTCCACGTCGACGTCGACCGCGAACACCGCGTTGCTGCGCGCCGCGGCCGACGAGCCGGTGTCGTCGGGTGCGCCGGAGCAGCCGGCGAGGAGCAGCGGGAGTACGACGGACGCGGCGATCGTCGCTCGCCTCATGCCCGTCCCTCGGTCCGCACCAGCTTCGCGGCGACCTCCGGGTCGGTCGGCCCCTCGCCGTAAGAGGGGCACCACCGGGCCACCGTGCACGCACCGCAGGCCGGCTTCTTCGCGTGGCAGACCCGCCGGCCGTGCCAGATCAGGTGATGGCTGAGCATCGTCCAGTCCCGCTTCGGGAACAGCGCGCCGACCGCGTGCTCCGCCTTGACCGGGTCGGTCTCCTCGGTCCAGCCGAACCGGCGGGCCAGCCGGCCGAAGTGCGTGTCCACGGTGATCCCGGGAATGCCGAACGCGTTGCCCAGCACGACGTTCGCGGTCTTCCGGCCGACCCCGGGCAGGGTGACCAGCTCCTCGAGGGACGGGGGGACCTGCCCGTCGTACTTCTCCACCAGGGCCTGCGACAGCTTCAGCAGGGACTCGGTCTTGGCGCGGAAGAAGCCGGTCGGCTGGATCAGCAGCTCGAGGTGCTCACGCTCCGCGGCGGCCATCGCCTCCGCATCCGGGTAGGCCGCGAACAGCTTCGGGCGGACCGCGTTCACCCGTTTGTCGGTGGTCTGCGCGGACAGCACGGTCACGACCAGCAGCTCGAAGGGGCTGTCGAAGTCGAGCTCGCACTTCGCCTCGGGGTACGTCTCGGCGAGGACCCGGTCGATCTTCCGGGCGCGTCGGACCAGGGAGGTATCAGGCACGGGAACAGCCTACGGGCGCCCCCTGTGACGAAAACGGGCGGTGATACGTCAGACTGTGACATGAACCACCGCCGGGCAGGTCGCCGCGGCGTTGACCAGGAGGAGACACGTGGATAACGACGTGCTGCGTCAGGCACCGCTCTTCAGCGCGCTCGACGACGAGGCCGCGACGGCGTTGCGGGCGTCGATGGCCGAGACCCGACTGCGGCGCGGGGACGTGCTGTTCCACGAGGGCGACGAGGGCGACAAGCTCTACGTCGTGACCGACGGCAAGGTGAAGCTCGGCCGGACCTCCTCCGACGGGCGCGAGAACCTGCTCGCGATCCTCGGCCCCGGCCAGATGTTCGGCGAGCTGTCGCTGTTCGACCCGGGCCCCCGGTCGGCGACCGTCACCGCGGTCACCGACACCACCTTCTCCTCGCTGTCCCACGAGGATCTGCTGCGCTGGCTCGACGGTCGTCCCGGCGTCGCCCGCGGCCTGCTCTCGCAGCTCGCCGCCCGCCTGCGCAAGGCCAACGACGTGGTCGCCGACCTCGTGTTCTCCGACGTCCCGGGCCGGGTCGCCAAGGCGCTGCTCGACCTCGCCGACCGGTTCGGCCGCACCGCCGACGACGGCGTGCACGTGCACCACGACCTCACCCAGGAGGAGCTCGCCCAGCTGGTCGGCGCCTCACGGGAGACCGTGAACAAGGCGCTGGCCGACTTCGCCTCCCGCGGCTGGCTGCGCCTCGAGCCGCGCTCGGTCGTGATCATGGACGTCGAGCGGATGAGCCGCCGCGCCCGCTGACCCCCAGCCTCCCCAGTCCCTCCCCCTGCTCCCCCCTCCCCCCTGTTGAGACGCGCCTTTTTCGCCGTTGAGACACGCTCTTTTCGCGCTTCAGACGTGACGAATTTGCGTCCCTGCTGCCCCCGAGCCGCCGCGTGGAAGTCAACCGCGTCTCGTGTGAACATTCCACGCTTCAACGGTGAGAACTGCACGTCTCGAGCGCGAAAAGGGCGCGTCTCAACGGGGAGGGGAGGCGAGGTAGGCGAGCTGGGCCCGAACGGACAGCTCCGCGGCTCCCCACAGCACCGGGTCGACGTCGGCGTACACCTTCTCGACCACCCGTCGTGGCAGGTCATCGCCGGCGCCACCCATCTCGCGCAGCGCCTCGCGGACCTGCTCGAGCCGCTCCTGCCGGTGCGCCAGGTAGTAGTCCAGAACTCCCAGCGCGTCGTCGATGACCGGCCCGTGCCCCGGCCACACCGCGGTCACCTCCTGCGCCTCGGCGAGCGCGTGCAGTCGGTGCAGCGAGTCGAGGTAGGCCCCGAGCTCGCCGTCCGGGTGCGCCACCACCGTCGTACCCCGGCCGAGCACCGTGTCGCCGGTGAGCACCGCCCGCTCGGCGGGAAGCAGGAACGACAACGAGTCCGACGTGTGTCCCGGTGTCCCTACGACGTGCACCTCGAGCCCGTCGACGGCCACCACATCACCGTCCCGCAGACCCTCAGAACCCAGTCTGTGCTGGGGATCGAGCGCGCGTACGCCGCAGCCCATCCGTTCGGCGAACGAGCGCGCCGCCTCGGAGTGGTCTGCGTGACCGTGGGTGAGGAGTACGACGGACACCTCGCCGGCTGTGTCCGCGACGGTGTCCAGGTGCGACGTGATCTCCGGGCCGGGATCGACCACGATGCTGCGCCGGGCGCCCGGCTCGCGCAGCACCCAGGTGTTCGTGCCGTCCAGGGTCATGATGTTCGGGTTCGGCGCCAGCACGCACCGGGCCCGTTCGCCGAACGCCCCTCCGGCCCAGTCCGTCATCGAGGCAACCGTTGCTTCACGGCAGCGCCCAGCGCCACCAGCCGGTCCGGGATGGTGAGGAAGGCACCCTCGTCGTCGAGCGCCGCGGTGGGCTCGACCGTCTCGATCTCGCGGGACCCGGCCACCGCGAGCACCTCACCGGGGCTGGTCAGGTCGAACAGCTCCAGGCACGTGCAGTACTGCGGCGGGAGCATCAGCATCTGCTTCTCCTCGACCGCGCTGAGCGCCTCGCCGACCGAGAGCCAGACCACCTCCTCGGACTCGGTCGACACATCGCGGGTGACCTGGCCTGCGGGCAGCTCGGCGACGAAGAACGTGGTCCGGTAGCGCCGCGGCTCGAACACCGGTGTCAACCACGAACCCCAGACCCGCAGAAGGTCGGTGCGCAGACGCAGCCCGCGGCGCTGCAGGAACTCGGTGAAGGACAGCTCCCGCGCCTCGAGGGCACGCCGGTCCTCCTCCCAGTCGTCTCCGGTGGTGTCGTCGATGATCGAGTCGTCGGTCGCACCGGCGAAGAGCACACCGGACTCCTCGAACGTCTCCCGCACCGCAGCGCAGACCAGCGCCCGGGCCATCGACTCGTCCGTGCCGAGCAGCTCGGCCCACTCCGCCGGGGACGGGCCGACCCAGGCGACCTCGTGGTCGAAGTCGCGCGGGTCCACCCCACCGCCGGGAAAGACGGCCATCCCGGCGGCGAACGCCATGTCGACGTGCCGGCGGAGCAGGTACAGCTCCAGGGCGCCGGGATCCGGCGTCGCACCCGCCCGGATCAGCACGACCGTGGCGGCGTCGCGCGGCTCGGCGGGGGTCTGGCTCCCGTCGGCGAACGCGCGGACCTGGTCGACCATGTGCGCCGGAAGCCGGCGGGTGGGGTCCACGGCGTCAGACCTCGATGATCAGCTCGAGCTCGACGGGTGCATCGAGCGGCAGCACCGGAACACCGACCGCGGAACGCGCGTGCTGGCCGGCCTCGCCGAACACCTCTCCGAACAGCTCGGAGGCACCGTTGGCGACACCGGGTTGTCCGGTGAAGTCCGGGGTCGACGCGACGAAGGCGACCATCTTCACGATCTTCTTCACCCGTGACAGCTCACCGATCTCGGCGCGCACGGCGGCGATCGCGTTCAGCGCACACTGGCGCGCGCACTCAACGCCCTCCTCCGGGCTGACCTCGCCGCCGACCTTGCCGGTGGTGATCAGCTGGCCCTCGCGCATCGGCAGCTGGCCGGAGGTGAAGACGTAGCTGCCGGTCCGCACCGTGGGAACGTAGGCGGCGACGGGCTTGGCCACCTCGGGCACGCTCAGGCCGAGCTCGGCGAGCCGGTCCTCGGGGGTGCTCATGCCTTCTCCCGCTTGAAGTAGGCCACCAGGTTCTCGGGGTTCATCCCCGGAACGATCTGCACCAGCTCCCAACCGTCCTCACCGAAGTTGTCGAGGATCTGCTTGGTCGCGTGCACCAGAACCGGCGCGGTCAGGTATTCCCATTTCGTCATGCGGCCGACTCTATCGCCGCGCGTGCGGCCGGTAGGTTGTGCCCGTGGATCCCCGAGACGTGCTGACGCGTACGGCGGACGCGGCCGATGCCGTGGGGAGGTACGCCGACCACCCCGAGGGCATCATCGACCTCCACCTGCCCCCGGCCTTCGGCGAGACCGCACGTGATCCGCGCCCGCTCGTCGTCCTGCTGCACGGAGGTTTCTGGCGGGCCTCGTTCGACCGGATGCACACCCGGCCCCTGGCGAACGCGCTCGTCGCCGAGGGCTTCGTCGTGGCCACGCCGGAGTACCGCCGGGTGAGAGGCCACGGCGACCGCGCCGGCGGATGGCCGACCACGGCCGAGGATGTGGCCGCGGCGGTGGCTGCGCTGCCCGCCCTGCTCGACGGACTGGGCATCGCCACCGGCACCACGACGCTGATGGGCCACTCGGCCGGGGGCCACCTGGCGTTGTGGCTGGCCAGTGAACCGTTGCGGGTGGACCGCGTGGTCGGGCTCGCCCCGGTCGGAGATCTCCGCGCCGCCGCGGCCGCACATCTCGGGGACGACGCCACCCAGGCTCTGCTGGACGGGGAACCCGGCGACGTCCCGCAGCGCTACGACGCCGCCGACCCGGTGACCCGGTTCGTGACCCGGCCGTCGTGCGAGGTGCTCGTCGTGCACGGCGCCGACGACGACATCGTGCCGGTGGCGAACTCGCGCGGGTTGCACGCCGCCCATCCCTGGGTGGTGCTGCACGAGCTGGAGGGCGTCGAGCACTTCGGCGTGATCGACCCGTGGTCACCGGCCTGGCCGGCTGTCCTCGACGCGGTGCGCTCAGGGGCACGACCGGGTGGGTGAGAGTCTGGAGGCATGAACGGGACCTCACCCACCCGGAGCGTCGCCGTGGTCGGCGCAGGCCCGGCCGGCACCACGCTCGCGCTCGGCCTGCTGCAGCACGGGTACGACGTCACGCTGGTCTCCGACCGCACCGCCGAGGAGATTCGCACCGGTTCGGTGCTGTCCAGCCAGATCACCTTCGAGTCCGCGCTCGAGGTGGAGGCCGCCCTCGGGGTGACCGGGCTGCTGCCGGAGGCCCCGCCGATCGAGCAGATGACCTACCGCACCCGGCGGGCCGACGGTTCCGAGGCCTCGTTCCGGACCCGGTTGACCACCCCGGCCCGGTCGATCGACCAGCGTCTCCGAGTTCCGTTGCTGCTCGACGAGATCGAGCGGCTCGGCGGCAAGGTGATGGTCCGCAGCGCCGACGTGGACGACGTCGAGGACCTCGCCCGGACCCACGACCTGGTGGTCGTCTCGACGGGCCGGGGCGGCCTCACCTCCTTGTTCCAGGTCGATCCGGCGCGTTCGCCGTACTCCTCGCCGCAGCGCGTCGCATCGCTGACCTACCTGCGCGGGATCGACCCGGACCCGGCCGGCCCGGGCCTGCGCTACACCTCCGTCGAGGGCGTCGGCGAGTGCTTCACCTGTCCCGCGCTGACCGTCGACGGGCCGTGCGACATCTTCGTCGTCGAGGGCGTGCCGGGCGGGCCGCTGGACTGCTGGGACGACGTGACCACGCCCGTGCAGCACCGAGACCGGCTCGCGCAGGCACTGGCCGCGCACTTCCCCGACGAGTGGGCGCGGTCCGGTGCCGGCTGGTCCCTGGTCGACGCGAACGCGGTGCTGCGCGGACGGATCTGCCCGGTGGTACGGCGACCCGTCGGCTCGCTGCCTTCCGGCGCCGCCGTCCTGGGCATGGCCGATGTGGTGGTGCTCAACGATCCGCTGACCAGCCAGGGGTCCAACAACGCGATCAAGTCGGCCTCGTTCTACCTCGAGGCGATCATCGGTCACCGCGGCGAGTTCGACGAGCCGTGGATGCGACGTACCTTCGACAACTTCTGGCGCGGCTGGGCGCAGTGGGCCACGGCCTGGACCAACGCCTGGCTGCCGCCGGCCGCCGCCCACCAGCGGCGGGTCGTCGACGCGGCCGGCCGGCACCCCGCGATCGCCGCACAGATCGCCGCCGGGTTCGACGACGCGCGACTGTTCAGCCCGTGGTGGTTCTCCGCGGAGGCCGCGGACGCGTTCGTCGCCGAGCAGATCGCGACCGAGGACGCGCCGTTCGAGCCGCGGGACCTGCGCCGCGCGTTGGGTCAGTACGCCACCGGGGTCACCGTCGTGACCACCGAGGACGCCGCCGGCCAGCGCTGGGGGATGACCGCGAACTCGTTCACGTCGGTCTCGCTGAACCCGCCGCTGGTGCTCTGGGCGGCCGCCCGCAGCTCGCCGTCCCTGCCGGCGTTCGAGGAGGCGACCCGGTTCGCGGTGAACGTGCTCGCCGCCGACCAGCACCACCTCTCGCGACAGTTCGCGACCTCGGGTGCGGAGAAGTTCGAGGCGGTGACGCTGGTGCCGGCCGACCAGGTCGTCAACGCCGGAACCGACGACGAGGCGCACCCACCGGTGCTCGAGGGGACGGTCGCCCACTTCGTGTGCCGCACCACGCAACGGATCGACGCCGGCGACCACGTGGTGTTCCTCGGCGAGATCGAGTCGTACGACGCACCGGGCGGCGAGCCCCTCGTCTTCCACTCCGGGTTCTACCGGCTCGCCACCAAGCACCCCGACCTGTAGCGCCGTTCGGCCGATCACCACGGTATGCAGCCGATCTGCCGCTCCCCATGGTGTTCGCGCCATGGGGAGCGGGAGATCACCATGGGGAGTGCGTCGTACGTCGGACCAGCAATCGTCCCCAGGCAACGGCGACAGATCCCCGTCCACAGCCACGGCTGCGCACGTTCCCGCCAGTCCGACCGCGCGCCACCCTCGGCGGATGGACCGACTGAGGATTCTCGCTGAGACAACCGGCTCGTTCACCCGCGCGGACGCGCTGGCGTGCGGCTACGACGACAGGGCCATCGCTCGCGCGATCAGGGTGAGGCTGTGGACCCGGATCCGCACCGGCGCCTACACCTTCAGCGACCTGTGGGCGCAGGCCGATGAGCTGGCGCGACATCGTGCCAGCGCTCGTGCGGTCATGAAGCGACTCGGCACGAACGTCGCTCTGAGCCACGTCAGCGCTGCCGTGGACCACGGACTTACGGCATGGAACGCCGACCTCTCGCAGGTGCACGTGACTCGGCTTGACGGCGGGGCCGGGCGCACGGAGGCGGGGGTCGTCCACCACGAGGGGCTCTGCCTCGACGAGGACGTGGTCGACCACGACGGATACTTCGTGGTCAAGCCAGCACGAGCCGCACTCGAGACCGGCTCCCAGCTCACCACGGAGGCCGCCATCGTGCTCTTCGACGACGGCCTGCACAAGCGCCGGTTCACCGTCGGGGAGCTGGAAGCCGCCTTCTGTCTGATGCAGAGCTGGCCTGCGTTCCGGAAGCTGCAGATCGCCGTCCGGTTCGCCGATGGTCGCGCCGAGTCACCGGGAGAGTCGCGGACGCGTTATCTCTGCTACGTCCACGGCCTCCCCGCACCTGAACTGCAGTACGACGTGCTCGACCAGCACGGGCGACTCATCGGAACCACGGACTTCGCCTGGCCCGAGTACCGCCTGCTCGGCGAGTTCGACGGCAGGATCAAGTACGGCCGGCTACTCAAGCCCGGGAAGGGTCCGGGCGACGCCGTGTTCAACGAGAAGGTCCGCGAGGATCTGCTGCGCGAGACGTTGCAGTGGGCGATGGTGCGGATCATCTGGGCCGAGCTCTACCGGGGTGCCGAAACCGCTGCCCGGATCCGTCGGCTGATGCGCTTGGCGGCCTGATCACCTAACGTTGGGCGGCGGCAATCCCCAAGGCGTTCTACCGCTCCCCATGGCGCGAACACCATGGGGAGGGGCAGATCGGCTGCATACCGTGGTAATCAGCCGAGCGGCGGTTCGGTCTTGGAGCGGACGTCGTCCTCGGTGACACCGGGGGCGAGCTCGACGAGCTTCAGGCCGCCGCCGTCGGGGACCACGTCGATCACGGCCAGGTCGGTGATGATCCGTTGCACGACGCCCTTGCCGGTGTAGGGCAGCGAGCACTCGTTGACGATCTTGTAGGACCCGTCCTTCGCGGTGTGCTCCATCAGCACGATCACCCGCTTGGCGCCGTGGACCAGGTCCATCGCGCCGCCCATCCCCTTGATCATCTTCCCCGGGATGGTCCAGTTCGCGATGTCCCCGGCCGCGGAGACCTGCATCGCACCCAGGATCGCGGCATCGATCTTCCCGCCGCGGATCATCCCGAACGACGTCGCCGAGTCGAAGAACGACGCACCCTTGCGCAGGGTCACCGTCTCCTTGCCGGCGTTGATCAGGTCCGGGTCCTCCTCACCCTCGACCGGGTAGGCCCCCACCCCGAGGATCCCGTTCTCGGACTGCAACACCAGCTCCACGTCGTCGGCGACGTAGTTCGGCACCATCGTCGGCAGCCCGATCCCGAGGTTCACGTACGACCCGTCGGTCAGCTCCGAGGCCGCCCGCGCCGCCATCTCCTCACGCGTCCACGCCATCAGTTGTTGCCTCCCTCGGTCGCCGACTCTCGCGGCCGCACCGTTCGCTTCTCGATCCGCT